>CALIGP010000361.1 GCA_938021455.1 uncultured Lewinella sp.
CGTGAACGACCCCGGCTACCGTGCCATCACCTTTACGGAGTTGGCCGATGCCTACTACACGCAAATCAAGGGACTAGCGGACGGTGGCTCCGATCTCATTCTGATCGAAACCATCTTCGACACCCTCAACGCTAAGGCCGCCCTTTTCGCCTTAGAGCGAGTCCGTGACGAGCTGGATCGCGAGTTGCCGGTCATGATCTCCGGTACCATTACCGACGCTAGTGGACGGACGCTGAGCGGACAGACGGTCGAGGCCTTCTACATCTCCGTTGCCCACGCCAACCCGCTTTGCGTTGGCCTCAACTGTGCGCTAGGCGCACAAGAAATGCGCACTCACCTGGCGGCCTTGAGTAAGGTCGCCGAGTGCAACGTCCACGCCTACCCTAACGCCGGCCTGCCCAACGAGATGGGCGAGTACGACCAGGATGCGGATGAGATGAAAGACTACATCCGCGACTTCGCCTCCAGCGGGCTCGTCAATCTCATCGGTGGTTGCTGTGGCACCACCCCAGAGCACATTCGCCAAATGGCGCGGGCGGTAGACGGACTGAAACCCCGAAAGATTCCCACCTTGCCGGGTTACTCTACGTACTCCGGTTTGGAACCGCTGGTGGTTCGCCCGGAGACGAACTTCATCAACGTCGGAGAACGTACAAACGTTACCGGCTCCCGGAAATTCAGTCGGCTGATTCTTAACGAAAAGTATGATGAAGCCCTGGCCGTAGCCCTTCACCAAGTAGAAGGTGGCGCACAGGTGATTGACGTAAACATGGACGAAGGGCTGCTGGACAGCAAGGAGGCCATGGTCACCTTCCTCAACCTCGTGATGGCCGAGCCCGACATTGCCAAGTTGCCGATTATGATCGACTCCTCGAAGTGGGACGTGATCGAAGCCGGCCTGCAGTGCGTACAAGGGAAGTGTATCGTCAACTCCATTTCTATGAAGGAGGGCGAAGCAGAGTTCCTACGTCAGGCCAAGCTTGTAAAAGCCTACGGCGCCGCCGCCATTGTGATGGCCTTCGACGAAACTGGGCAGGCGGACACGGAAGATCGGAAAGTAGAGATTTGTGCCCGGGCTTATAAACTGCTCGTAGAAGAAGCTAAGTTCTCGCCGCAAGACATCATCTTCGATCCTAACATTTTTGCGGTAGCGACGGGCATTGAAGAGCACAATAACTATGGCGTTGACTTCATTGAGGCGACGCGGCGAATCAAAGAGCTTTGCCCGGGGGCAAAGATCAGCGGCGGCGTATCTAACGTCAGCTTCAGCTTCCGGGGCAACAACGTCGTTCGTGAAGCGATGCACTCCGCCTTCCTGTACCACGCCATTGCGGCGGGGATGGATATGGGTATCGTCAATGCTGGCATGATCGAGGTTTACCAGGACATTCCGGAAGACCTTCTCGTTCACGTCGAAGACGTCATCCTGAACCGTCGGCCGGACGCAACCGAACGACTTACTGATCTGGCGGAAGGGTTGAAAAACGTTGGCGGCCGTTCGGTCGTCAAAGATCTGGCTTGGCGAGAATCCACCGTAGAGGAGCGGCTGAAGCACAGCCTCGTCCGTGGCATTACCGAATTCATCACGGAAGATACAGAACAGGCGAGGCAGAAATATCCTCGCCCGCTACACGTCATTGAAGGTCCGTTGATGGACGGCATGAACGTAGTCGGAGATCTGTTCGGCTCTGGAAAAATGTTCCTGCCGCAGGTAGTGAAATCTGCCCGGGTGATGAAGGCGGCAGTAGCTTACTTGAATCCGTTCATTGAAGCCGAGAAAGAAGAAATACTAGCCCGACAGGCCGAAGAGGATGCTCGCCGAACCGCTGCTGGTGAAGCGCTGGAAGAGAGAGAAGCCCAAAAAGAAAATGAAGGGAGCCGTCAATTCAAAGGCACTATTCTGATGGCGACCGTGAAGGGGGATGTACACGATATCGGTAAAAACATCGTCGGTGTCGTGCTGGCCTGCAACAACTACGAGATCATCGACCTGGGCGTAATGGTTCCGGCGACTAAAATTCTGGACGAAGCACAAAAACACCAGGTTGACATCATCGGCCTGAGTGGCCTCATTACGCCTTCGCTGGATGAAATGGTCAACGTTGCCGCCGAAATGGAGCGGCGGGGAATGACAACGCCGCTACTGATTGGTGGTGCCACGACAAGTAAAACACACACCGCGCTGAAAGTAGAGCCTGCCTACACCAAAGGGGCCACCGTTCACGTACTGGACGCCAGCCGGGCGGTAACCGTTGCGGGTAGCTTGCTCGATGGCGAAGCGGCCGACCGCGAGGCTTACCGCCAGAGCATCACCGACGAATACGAACGGGTGCGGGTGCACCGGGCGAAGCAGCAATCCAACAAAAAGGCGCTACCCATCGCAGCGGCTCGTGCTAATGCACTACAGCTGGACTGGGATAACTACACGCCACCCGTGCCAACTTTCACGGGTGCAAAAGTTTTCGAAGACTACGACCTGGCCGAGTTGGTGGACTACATTGACTGGACGCCATTTTTCAGCAGCTGGGCCTTGGCGGGTAAGTTTCCGGATATCCTAACGGACAGTGTGGTGGGCGAAGAAGCCACCACCCTGTACAACGAAGCCCGGGAGATGCTGGACAAGATTGTAAAGGAGAAGTGGCTGAGCGCAAAAGGTGTAATCGGCTTCTGGCCGGCGAGTGCGGATACAGAGACGGATACCGTTAAAGTGTACAAGGAGGCGCGGACGCAGGTGCAAGGGGAGGTTGGAGAGCAAGAGGAGAGAATGGACGCTCGAAGGTCCCTTCAGGACGCTTCGAGGTCCGTGGACCTCTTCCATCTTCGGCAGCAAAGCAAGAAGGCGAAGGGCCGCCCCAACCTTGCGCTTACGGATTTCATTGCACCTGTACATTCGGCAGGCTCAGCAACCACGTCTGCGGCAAAAAAAGACTACCTCGGCGGCTTTGCCGTCACGGCCGGCATCGGAATCGAGCCACATGTGAAGCGCTTCGAAGACGCTGGTGACGACTACAGCGCCATCATGCTCAAAGCTCTGGCCGATCGCCTGGCCGAGGCCTTTGCCGAGCGGATGCACCAACGCGTTCGGATGGAATTCTGGGGCTACGCACCAGACGAAGTTGTGACCAATGAGCAGCTCATCGCGGAGCAATACCGGGGCATTCGCCCCGCACCTGGCTACCCGGCCTGCCCAGAGCATACCGAAAAGGAGACGCTCTGGCAGCTACTTGATGTAGAGGCGGCTACGGGCATTCAACTCACCGAAAGCATGGCCATGTACCCGGCCAGCAGCGTTAGCGGCTGGTACCTGAGCCACCCGGAATCGAAGTACTTCACCGTTCGCGGTATCCGCGACGACCAGGCAGCGGACTACGCTGCCCGCAAGGGCTGGGATGCGGAGACGGCCGAGAAATGGTTGACTTCGATTATGGCGGATTAGGCAGGTTTTACGAGATTGTAAATATGTAGAAGTACGACGCAGGCCGGTCAAAAGGCCCAATTCTGCTTTTCCGTTGTACTTATGTAGAAGTACGGCACCAGGCCAGCCACAGACCATAACTCGCCTCCTTTATTGTAAATATGTAGAAGTACAACACCAACCAACCCGCAGCATTCGCCACCAAGCCGACGTTAATTAACCCTTAATCAGCTCTCCCCTCCCACAATTCCCCGTACCTTGTGCAGGCTCTGAAATTTTTAAGCGTCTAGGTATGTATAAATTATTACCCACCCTTTTGTTGGTGTTCGGTGCCACTTTGCTCTCCGCGCAAGTCACTATCTCCACTAATTACTTCCCAGCTATAGGGGACACGCTAAAGACGTCGATCACTGACAGTATCTACGCCAACAGCCTGGATCTACAGTTGGACGGCGGAGCCGACCTCTTCTGGTCATTCGGTACACCAACGGCTACGACTAATTTATCAGAACCCGTCATGGCCAATACCGACCCGCTCTTCCCAGATGCCGATTTCGTCTTGCGGTCTAATATTGTCAATCTCAACTACTACCGGATAACCGATGACGCCATGGAGCTCGTTGGTGTGCGCAATCGTCTCGATCTTTTCCCCGACTTTGAACTAACGGCCCCCGTCAATCCGGCCCGGGCAGTGCGACGTGCTCCGTTGAACTTTGAAGACGAGTTCGCGACCGTCACCCAAAACCAAACCGTCATTTCGCCCGACAGCTTACCCGCCGAAGCCCTCGACCTCATCGGCGATGCTTTCGATGCGGTAGACTCTCTTCGCATCACCACCACTTCCACTCGCAATGACTTAGTCGATGCCTGGGGAACCGTTCGCCTGGGAGACAACTACTACGATGTACTGCGCGAGAAGCGTAGAGAAAGCATTTTCATTGACCTGGAAGCCAAAGCTCCGGGCATCCCTATCTGGGTAAATGTTACCGCCGCACTGGCCCTCGAAAATCCGGAGTTCAGTGATTTCCTCGGCCAGCAAGCCCCGACCGTAACTTACATCTTCTGGAACGACGAAAGCAAGGAGCCCATCGGCTCCTTCGAAGTAGATCCCGAAACCAATATAGTGGAACGGATGGAATACAAGCGGGCGGAGACCGCTACGTCTACCAACGGGCCAGGCCTTAGCCAGGCGAAGATCAAGGTCTTCCCCAACCCCGCCGTCAATCTGGCCACTTTCGAAATGGAAGGGCTGCAGCGCGGCAACTATGACCTCACACTGCTCAATCTTTTGGGCAAGCAAGTCGCCAGTCGTAGCTTCTCCCCGCTCGGAGACCAGACTCGGATCAATCTGGACGTGACGGAGCTCCCCTCTGGAATTTACCTGTACACGCTACGGAATGAGGCAGGGCGGACGATTACAACGAAGAAGTTGCGGGTGCGGTAATTAGTACAGTACAGCCCCTTCTACTCAACCATACCACTTTCCTCCCCCAACCGGAGAAGGTAATCAGCAGTAGGCATTGCCCCCAGACCGTTCTCTTTCGGCAGGGTAATCCGGCCTCCGGCACCGTATCGAATGCCGCCCCTGATCGGATCCTCGCTTTGCATCAAGGGAGTATCAAAATCAAAATAGATCGCCTTTTTGCTGCACAACGCAAGATGGGCAGCAGCAGAGAACCCCAGCCTGCTTTCCAGGAAGCCCCCAATCTGAACGGGTACATTGTGCGCCTCCGCGATGCGGAGAATCTTCAGGGCTTTGAATAGCCCTCCGGACTTGGAGATTTTGATATTGATGAGATCGATGGCCTTCAGGTTGATCAGCCGTTGGGCGTCGAGGTGATCCCAGCAGGCTTCGTCGGCCATGATGGGAATTGTGCTGGCGGCGCGGATGCGCGGCAGGTCGAGGAAATCCCGGCGGGGAATGGGGGCTTCGCAGTGCTGGATGTTGTAGCTGGCCATTCCTTGCAGTAATTCGATGGCCAGATCGGTGGTCCACCCCTGGTTCGCATCGAGGCGGAGAGGAAGGTCGGAGCCCAGTTCTTTGCTAATCATACGAACTCGCTCTGCATCCTGCGGTCCCTCGCCCAGCTTCAGTTTCACTACCGGAAAGCCCTGGGCTTTGATCCACTTGGCCTTATCCACCATTTTATCGACGGAGCCGAGGCTGACGGTATAGTCTGTATGCAGAGCCTTATCGTTTTTACCGCCCAAGTAGGCGTACAGCGGTTGCCCAGCAGCCTGTGCAGCCAGGTCGTAACAGGCCATATCGAAGGCACTTTTGATGCAGGCATTTCCGGTTACGGCGCGGTCCATGCGGGCCGTGAACGTTTCGGGATCGCGGGGATCAACGCCCAATAACTGTCGGGCCAGGAACGCCCCGACGGCCAGGCAGCCTTCCATCGTTTCTCCGTGGATGGTGGGAAAGGGACTGGCTTCGCCCCAGCCGGTGAGGCCCGTGTTCGTCTCCGCTTTCACCAGTACGTTATTGGCGTGCGTCAGTGGCCCGAGGGAAATGACGAAGGGCTCGGTGAGCGCTATGGGAGAAGAATAAAGGGTAATACGGGAGAGGCGCAAGGCGAAGTGGGTTCGTTGGCTACACAAAATACTACCAGGTGGCGAATATATGGGCGCGGCCGCAGGGTGCTGAGGGAGGTTGGAGGAGCTAGGTGTGCTGGGCCATCAGTGTTTGTTCAGGAAATGCCTTAGTGACTTATCTTAGCCCCATGCCTACCCTATTCGAAATACACATTACTACTACGGAACTTGACGAGACCTTGATAGAGGAATTCGTCGCTTTTTGCGCGACGATTGAAGCTAAGCCCATTGTTATTGAACTGCCCGTTGGGCAGCAGATGCAGCAGCCGATGATCAGTAAAGTGGTCAAGCTGGAAGACCCACAGGAGATTCATCCCATCATCGCGGAGTTGGAGTCGGCCTTCGTGGCGGCGGGCTTCCCTGTGGAGCGGGTGAAGGTGGAGGTGCCGCTGCCCCATGAGAAGGAAGGGCGAACTGCCTTCCCAAATTTTCGGGGTGGATATTATGAATGGCATGGGAAGGTAAAGGTGTCCTTCTTTGAAAACCTAAAAAGACTTTTACAATATCCATCCGCTCATCTTTCCTCAAATTCTCTCAAGGGACAACAATACTCGCGACTTATAACGTTACGAGAAACCAGTTCGGCTCTCATATTCAAGAACAAAATTGAATCCCTTACTAAAAAGCTAACGGCGCACGATTACCCACTCCTAAAGGCTGAAGCAGAGTACTGCTGCTATGACTCTAATAAAAATATTGACCAAGGCTGGTCGGACATCCCTGAAATTACCGACACCCTCTATCTATATCAGCGTGCTTTTGATGCTTTCTTACGTCGGGTAAGTGAGGTCGACGCGCCGTTTATGGTGAAGGGCAGTGTAATCATGCGACAATACCTTGCGGAACCAGGAAAACGAAATGCCGCTGATCTTGACTTTTTCTACCTAAAACCACTTCCGCCAGAGGAAGCAGAGGAGACCTTTACGAATTGGCTACTGCAAGTCACAGAAACTAAAGTAGAAGGAGACGAAGACGAAGACGTTTTCATCCGTAGCTTCAGGGAGGACACTTTTTGGCGAGGTGTAGATTACTCTATGAAAGACGACTTCCCGACCACCAATACGGACATTTTGTGTCAGATAGGGGATAACCCATCCTTTAAGTTCGGGCTTGACATTAGCTGGAACCTGCCTCTTACAGATCAACCAGTACCGCTGGAGTACCGCCCCATCGAAGGTGATAATTTCATTCTCCCCTTGACAGTCCCCCTTTCCCTGCAGATTTCATGGAAATTGCATCAAAGTGTCGTTTCCCCTCGGCACAAGGATTTTACAGACTTAATTAGTCTCTTGAAACATCCGCGAGTAACGCTGGAAGTTATTGTAAAGGCTTCCATTGCTTATAAAGCAGAATGCAGAAAAGATAACATCAAGCCCCTCCGAATTGGCGTTTACTTGCAGACAGACATAGCCGAACGTATTGTCATTAAAGAAGATAACTATAACTACTTGAGTAAGACAGCGGTCAGCTATGTGTTCGACGAAAAGTCCATCTGGGAATTTCAATTACCGGAGGGTCGCTTTTTCTACAACGTAGCAGAGGATCAGGCCATAAATCTCCCCACCTTACTTCATGATTTTCGCCAAGTATTGTTGGACTCAGGTATTGACAAATACCTGGACCTTACACCCCGGCAGTAAGATCAACAAATTTGAAAATTTAAATCAACGCTCCGTTTCAGTGATGCTATCTATCTTGCTAATATGAAGTCAAGCCTCTTTTTTATTCTTTGCTCCCTCCCCCTCCTCTGCACCTGCGTCAGCGCCCAGAAACAGGACCTCTCCGGCATTTATCACGGCATTTCCTACCGGCCGGACGCTACAGATGAATACGCGATGGAACGCTGCAAACTCGACATTGACATCCCAAAGGATACAACCGGCTTCGCCACCATCGTCTATTTCCACGGCGGCGGGCTGGAGTTCGGCAACAAGCATTTCCTCAACGCTTGGAAAGAGCAGGGTATCGCCGTCGTCACCGCCAATTACCGGCTGCATCCCAAGGTAAAGAACCCCGCCTACACCCAAGACGCGGCTGCTGCCGTCGCCTGGACGATGCAAAACATCGAACGCTGGGGCGGTGACCCGAGCCGCATCTACGTCAGCGGCCACAGCGCCGGCGGTTACCTGACGAGTATGATCGGTCTGGACACGACCTACCTCGCCGAATTCGGCGAGCACCCCGACAGTCTCGCCGGGCTCATTCCCTTCAGCGGCCACACGATCACCCACTTCACCCCGCGCAAAGAGCGCGGCCTGGCCTGGAACGACGTTGTCGTTGACCAGTACGCCCCCATCGCCCACCTCCGCGTTAGCGATTTGCCTATCGTGCTCATTACCGGCGACCGGGAGCTCGAACTCTTCGGCCGCTACGAAGAGACGGCCTACTTCTGGCGGATGCTAAAGCTGAGTGGACACCAACAAGCTGAGTTGCATGAGCTCGGTGGATTCGATCACGGGAGTATGGTACAACCAGCGGCGATATTGGCGTTGCGGTGGATCCGGGAGTTTGAGCGAAAGTAAGGATCGCGGATTTCGCGGATGGACGCGGATTTCTACTGTCTCGATATTAATCTTACACCACAATTATTCACCTACCTTGCCCCTATCATTTGCGGTAGTCCCAAAATACCAAAATACTAAAGAACCAAAATACCAACATGTCCTTCTCCCGCTCCGGTCACATTCTAGCCTCCGCCGGCGCCGCCATCGGCGTCGCTAACCTGGTGATTTTTCCCTATCGGGTACACTTTTTCGGCGGCAGCGCGTACGTGCTGGCCTTCGTGGGTTTTACGCTGATGATGGGCAT
>CALIGP010000362.1 GCA_938021455.1 uncultured Lewinella sp.
GATGCCGTTAGCGATCAGGGCGGAATCGATACGACCAACACCAGCATCAACGGCGTTCACCATAGCTCCATAAATACTGCGGCCGCTGTATTCTATGTGTTTTGTCTGCTCCAGATACTGCGCCGTAGCGTGATCTGGCGAATGGGGGGCATTGTAGGCCAGATAGATGAAAAAGGGTTTTTCGTCTTTAGCCGTAATGACGTTGATGGCTTCGTCCGTGAAATCATCCGTGAGGTAGGTAAGCTCCGCCGGCGGAACGGGGACGCCGTTGCGGACGATCGTCCGAAGCGGTCCTTTAGGGATTCCCCAGTAGTTCATCCCGCCGCCGGGAAAACCAAACCAATGGTCAAAACCCTGAGCGGGTGGATGAAGCGCCGGGTGATCACCCACGTGCCATTTGCCAATAGCACTCGTTCGATAACCTTGTTCTTTGAGGGCTTCGGACAACATTATTTCCGACAGCGGCGTACCGACAGATTCGTCGTTGACCGTATTGTAGGGCATGTTGCAGTCGTGGCCAAAGCGCGCCTGATAACGACCGGTGAGTAAGCCCGCCCGCGAAGGACTGCAATAGGGGTGAGACACATATCCGTTCGTGAAGATGACCCCTTCTGTAGCCAGACGATCGAGGTGAGGGGTTGGGATGTCAGTGGCGCCGTTGAAGCCAACGTCTGCCCAGCCCTGATCGTCGGTCAGGATGATAATGACATTTGGTGGACTCAATGAAGCGTTCGCTTCGGGTTGTTGAGTGGTTGAACAGCTGCTTAACAGAAAGAAGAGAAAGCAGTAGTGGGCGATTTTCATGATTTGCTGTTGGACTGGCGTTGCCTGAAAGTAGTTGAAATCATGGTTTCTGACCATGGGATTAACCGAGTGTAGAAGAAAAATAACGGACTCTCTGACTATTAGACTTGTTGCGAGCTCACCCTTTCGGCTACGCTTGGCAAATTTTATCCTGAACTACGTTGCATTATCGGTCACTTGGCTATGGCCAAGCTCCCTCTTCGCGCCTTGTTCAGAACAAAAATTTCCTTCGCTCGCTCGAAAAGCGAACTCGCAACAAGTCTATTGCCTAACTTTCTCCCATGTTAGATTCTCCGCTCTACGTTCTTACCCTTCTTGCGCTTAGTGTGCTCATTTGTGAATGGCTCGTTCGTAACACCTTTCTCCGTCATCTTGGGACGGCGCTGCTGGTGATCCTCTTCGTGGCGGTCTTGGCAAATGTTGGCCTTTTGCCGTCTGCTTCCGAAGGCTCGGTCGTTTACACGGGGATCTTTCGATACCTGGCACCCCTGTCGATATTTTATCTACTGCTGAACGTCAACCTCGCAAGCATTCGTCGGGCTGGTGCTCCGATGCTAATCCTGTTTTTTATTGGTAGCCTGGGGACAGTAGCCGGGGTGCTGGCAGGGATGTATCTGATTGATGGAAGTACGCACTTCGGCGACCTTTATCCGGCGATCAGCGGGATGTTTACCGGGACCTATACGGGCGGTAGTGTGAACTACAATGCCGTTGCACTACACTATAATGTAATGGAAGAAGGCGTTCTCTACGCCGGGATGACGGCAGTGGATAATATCATCACGGCTATCTGGATGGTGCTTACGCTCGGCGCACCAATGTTATTACGCCGCCTTTTTGGCGGTAAGGCCACCGAAGTGGATGCCGCCACTACGGCCGGCGTTGAACGCGAAAGCGAGGAGATCAGTATAATAACCCTCGGGGTATTGATCAGCGTCGGGCTAGCCTCCCTGATGGCGTCGAACTTACTGACGGAGTGGCTGGCGAACGCAGGCGTCAACGTTCCTTCCATTCTCATCCTGACAACCATCGCACTGCTGCTGGCTCAGATTCCCTACTTCCACAAACTCTCAGGCGGACAGGTAATCGGACTCTTTTGCGTCTATCTTTTTCTGGCGGTTATTGGTGCTTTCTGCGAGCTGGCGGCGCTGGCCGAAATTGGCCCGCTGGCCTGGAGGTTACTTGCGCTCGTGACGGTCATTGTGATTGTTCATGGGCTGGTGGTCTTCGGTACTGCTGCCATCGGTAAGCTGGATTGGGACGTTGCTGCCGTCGCCTCTCAGGCAAACATTGGAGGTTCTTCCTCAGCACTCGCGCTGGCTAAAAGCCTGGGGCGGATGGATTTGTTTTTGCCCGGTATTCTAGTTGGTGCGTTGGGCAACGGGCTAGGGACTTACCTGGGGTTTCTAGTGGCAGGTTGGTTGGGAGCTTAGGCCAACACATTCCCGTATTTCGAGTAACCCGCCAGTACTTCGGACACCCGGACGATTCTTTCTTCCAGACTACCGCTTAACACGAAATAGGGCAATCGTCGCTGTGCTAAATCCCCCATGATCTGTTGTTGAAACCACTGTCGTTTTTGGTCTCCGGAGCGGTCCCAGGTATCGTCATAGGGGATGTCGGTATCGCAGAGGAAGAAGAGATCGTAGCGTTTTTCTGCTTCGCGGGCGAGGCGGGTAAGAATGGGGCCGGCGGTACTGTGGTAGTCGCGGGCGAACACGTAAGTGGTGATGGGGCAGGTGTCGGAGAAAAGGTAGGTGTTGGCTTGCAGGAGCAGCTCGTCTTCGCGGCGGAGGTGCTCGGGGGCAATCTCTTCGAATTGGTCTAGGGTGATCCGGCGATCAACCTGGTTGGCCAGCCAGTATTCGGCGCCGTATTCGGGCATAGAGACGGTGTTGAAGTGTTTGGCGAGCGCTTGGGCGAGGGTGCTTTTCCCGGTGGAGGGAGCTCCCATCAGGCAGACCTTGACGATGAGGTCTCGGTAGATAAGATCAGACAGGTATTCCCGGCTTTGGAATAATTTGGCGCGGACGCGGGTGCCGGAGATGGGGACAAAAGAGCGGGGTTCATCCACCCGTCTGTCTACGGCTCCCAAGGCTTTACTGACGTGGTCTCCGTAAAACTCTGAGGAGTAAAAATGGGTGATCTTGATGCCATCGAGCTTCTTCAGAATGTAATCCTCCTGGACTTTTTTGATCTCCGGAGTATCTCCGTAGCCTTCGGGGCCATCCCATGCTTCAATGATGGTTACTTCCGGATACAAGGCCTTGATCCAGCCGGCCCGGACTTGTAAGGGAACGGAGATAAGATCCGTATGATACACTAAAACGTAGAGCCGGTCTACTTCTGCGAGGGCTGTTTCCACGAGGTACTGGTGGCCCTTGTGGAAGGGGGCAAATTTGCCCAGGGTTAGTCCGGTCTTTAGGGAAGTATCCTTACTCATGACAACTATTATTGCATCCTGCGTTTGCGGCTTTTTAGTTAGATAATGGGGCTAAATCCGACTTGCTTCTTCTTCATTGTCAGCGGCACCCCGAGCCCAGGAAACTAAACCAAATACACTATTGATAAGATAAATCAGCCAGAGAAATATCATCATATCCGCTGCGTATCCGTCCGCAAAGTACCGGATGGTCCACAGGGAAACCGTTAGCACGTTCAGTGCTACATAAAGCCACCATTGTTCTGCGAAGCGCCACATCATCAGTAGTGTAGCGATGATGCTGAGGACGTTGGTGGCTGCATCTACGAAGGGCGAATTTTGTCCGGGAATAGTTTGTAGTACAAAGCCCAAAACTACGGTAGACAGTACGGACCCAAGCACAAGCCAGAGTCGCTGACTACTGGCCAGGCGCTGCATTTTTACCGTACCATCCGCTTCATGATTTGCCCACATGAAATACCCGATGATGCCCGTTGGGAGGTAGAAAAATATATTCAAACCCACTTCGCCAAAGAGCCCGTTTTGATAAGCAATCCAGGCATAGGTTACGCTGCTAACGAGCCCAACCAAGTATCCTAACCGCTTGCCAATGGCAATCAAAGAAACACAAGCTACACCGGAGACGACGGTGAGGCTCGTGAGCCAGTCCGTCTTCGTTGTCAGGCAGAATACCAGGCCCAGAGTCGTTAGGGCCAGAGGCCAGTAAGTACGTTGGATTGATTGGAGCATGGGGAGGAGATCATCAAATGGTCAGCACGGTAATGATAAGGACTATTTGACGGCTTGACGCTCAGACTACTTCCCCGCCAGCACCTCCCGCAAATACCCCGCCGTAAACCCTTTCCCATTTTTCACCAAGGCCTCTGGTGTGCCCTGGAAGACGATGTGTCCACCATCACGCCCTCCCTCCGGGCCGAGGTCGATGAGGTAGTCAGCAGACTTGATGACGTCCATATTATGTTCTACAACCAGGACGGTGTGCCCGCGTTCTACGAGCGCGTTTAAGGCATCCAGCAGGATGGCCACGTCGTGAAAATGCAGCCCGGTCGTTGGCTCATCAAAGATGAAAAAGATGTGCTCTCCCTTTTTCTCCTTCGTCAGGAAGCTGGCGAGCTTCACCCGCTGGGCTTCGCCACCGGATAGGGTGGAGGATGCCTGCCCGAGGGTGATGTACCCGAGGCCAACATCTTGCAGCGGCTTGAGTTTTTTGCTGATTGATTTTTCTTCGGCGAAGAACTCCACGGCCTCGTCAACGCTTAAGCCTAGTATTTGAGAAATATTCTTATCGTTGTAATTCACGTCCAGTAGCTCCCGTTTGAAGCGAGCTCCGTTGCACTCTTCACAGACGAGGCGAACGTCGGCCAGAAACTGCATCTCCACCGTTTGCTCGCCTTCTCCTTTACAGGTAGGGCAACGACCACCATCGACGTTGAAGCTGAAGTGGCCCGGGCCGTAACCCCGGATCTTGGACAACTGCTGATCCGCCATCATCGCCCGGATGGTGTCGTAGGCACCGACGTAAGTAACCGGGTTAGAGCGGCTGGACTTACCGATGGGGCTC
>CALIGP010000363.1 GCA_938021455.1 uncultured Lewinella sp.
GTCGTCCAGAAGAAGTCGCCCTTATTGTAGAAAAAGAAGTCTTCGTTTCCGATACCGCCGTAGCCTACGTTCCAACTCAGGAGACTGATGATGGAATCCTGAATTAATGGCTCCGCACCTTCATCGGAAGCCACGCTGGAGGACAACGTTTCAGTGCCTTCCGGCTTCCAGTCCGTTGCCGTACCAAAAATCAGAAAACCTGCTACGTAGAGTATAAAGATGATGGCCGCCCAGGCTAAAACTTTGAACAATCTTCGCATGGGGCGAAGGTACGCTTTATGGCCTACGCCTCCACTGCTGTACGTATTAGTTTGTGGTAGCGCACGAGTAATTTCTCGGCCAGTACCCTACGGTCATACTTCTTGTGGAAGCGAATGGCGGCGGCCCGACCAATTCGTTCCAGCTTGCGGCCACGCCGCAAACAATCAGCAATCGCTTCGACAAATTGGGTGGGTGTATCGGCTACGAAGAGGTCCCGACGGTGCTTAGCATCGATACCTTCCAGACCGATGGAGGTAGAGATAACGACTCTGCCTAAAGACATTGCCTCCAGAATCTTGGCCCGCATTCCACCACCACTCAGTAATGGGACAATGCTGATGCTGTGGGCGGCGACGAAGTCGCAGCTGCTGTCTACCTCGCCGTGAATGATAACGTTCTTCATCCGCAACTCTTGAAGGGAAGGAGGCATATTCCGTCCCGCTACGTGAAATTCCAGATCTGGAAAGCGCCGGTGAATCAGCGGCCACACATCGTTGAGGAACCACTGTAGCCCTTCCAGATTCGGCATCCAATCCAGAGAACCTATAAAATGCAGGCTCAAAGGGCGGCCGTAGCTGTCATAACGGGGCTCACCGCAGGTCGTCTCCAGGCCTATGGGCAGGACGTAGCTTTCGCCCCGGAAGCCAAGGGCATTGAAGTAAGACTCATCTCGGCGGGTAATCGGCAACAGCAGGTCATATTGGTTGAGCTGCTGCTGCTCATATTCTTTTAACTGAGCCGTTAGATGGCGTAAATACCAGCGCTTAGGGGCAAAGCTGATATTTGTGCTACATCGTTCCCAGATTTCATGTTCTACGTTATGAGAGCGCATGACCACCTGAGCGTCGCTGTGCTTCCGGATGGTGGTAATGTAAGGAGACAGATAGAGTGTTTCCAGCTGCACTACGTCAAAAGTCTCTTCCTGCAACCATTGCGTCAGAGTGGTGTGATAAGCAGGAAGGTCAAATCGGCTGATGTGGTAAGACGTCCCCCGCAGTAAGTTCCCCAGCGCATCCAAAGGGCTAATCGTATTATCGACGTTAACCGTTCGAACTTCCCGATAATGGTTCATTTGTTCCGGCAGCGAACTCCCGGCAAAAAAATGCTTACTAGTATTCATAGCCAGTAGGCTAACTTCACAACCCAACTCACTCAGAGATTTGCTCAAGCCATGGATGGCCTGGCTTTCTCCGTCTTTCAGCGGGTAAGGAAACTTCTTGGTTAGTAGTAATATCTTCATGCAGGAATGCGGTCTCTCTAAGCTACGAGGTGGTGGTAGTTCATAGATTTGATACAGCCTAAATGATAAACGTTGCCTCGGTTAAAGAAAATAGACCGTCTTTTCTCACAAACGCTTGTTTAACCACTAAAAAATAACACTAAGCAACTCATTATCAGTAATTTTAGGCCACCGCTTTTCTTTATATTTTACAAAAAAATTGACGCTGATTAATACTGCCCCCTTTTGTCAGCCCAATTGATCTTCCTACTTTAAATTTCCCAAACAATCATTCCATATGAAACCATTCTACTTCTTTTTTTGCTACTGCCTGTTCAGCACGAGCTTATTTGCTCAGACGGTCACCTTTGACACTAACACCGGCAACGCTGGTTACAGCGCCTACCCACTGGATGACGGTGTGATTGGTGTAGAGGACTACTCTATGGACCTGTCCGCCTTTCCGGGTGCTTCTGGAACAACTGCTGATATCACTTCCATTCTTTTTGTGGGAGGAGTAGTCAGTGATGACGGCACCGGAGGCGTAATCACCATTGAGTTTTTCGATGCTACATCAACACTTGTCATCAGTATTAACGTTGATCTTCCACAGGACGGAAACTTCTCCTGGACGCTTCCCCTGGTTCCTACAACTGTTCCTACAGACGGCTTCATGCAAGTCGTTGTTGATCCAACTAACGTTAACAACGACGGTAGAAACGTACTGGGCCAGTGGTTCTTATCGGATACGCCGATTACGGGACAAGTAGGTACCACGCCTGGCGACCCCTTCGGTAACGGAACAACTAACGTTGCTTTTGCCATGGCACTAACTGTCACTGAAGTGGCTTTACCTGTCACCTTTTCCGACCTGAGCCTGACGGCTGCCGACAAGGGCCTGCGGGTTGACTGGTCTACCGCTTTCGAAGAAAACAATCGTGGATTCAACGTTGAGCGCTCCATTGATGGAGTTTCCTTTATTGATGTCGCCTTTGTTGAAGGCCGCGACAATGCCGCGGACGGAGGTGACTACAGTTTTCTCGACCAGGGAATTGTTGAAAACACTACCTATTTCTACCGTCTCCGCCAGGAAGACTTTGATGGAACCAGGAGCTATTCGGATATCGTAAGCGGTGCGCTTCAGTCCGGTACGGGTTTCACGGTTGGAAGCTTTGTCCCTAACCCCGCCAAAGAATCAACTCTATTAAGCATTCGCCTGGACGAAGCTGCGGACGTTTCTATTCACCTTTTCGATGCCTCTGGCCGCCAGGTTACCGAAATAAAGCAAGCGCTTAGTGCAGGAAATAATCAGCTTACACTTCCATTAACAGATCTTCCCGCTGGCACCTACCTCGCACAAATAGTCACGGCAAATAAGGCCTTCACTCAACGACTCATCGTTCGGTAGTTCTTACTAATCATAACGGCAGCGTAAAACCAGAATGGCCCGTAAGCAAATGCTTACGGGCCATTCTTTTTCTCTGTCACACTGCTTATTTAACGTCAAACATTGCATCCTGCGTCCGCGCTAAATAGTCAAATAGTGGTACAGTCCGATAGTCGCTTTAGAAGCCCGTTAGCAAATAGCCAACTCGTTGCAGTATCGACTATTTGACTATCTGACTCCTTGACTGTTTGACTCTCAGACCACCAGGCTATTTCTCCCAGCTATTATTCTCTACATCGTCCTCAAACATACGGCCACGTGGGTTCAAACGTACGGATTTGATGTCTTCCTTATTCACATCAATGGTGAAGTCATAGGTAGGGTTGGTCCAGGGCCAGTCCTTCAGAACGGTCCAGTTAGTGGCGTACGCTGGCTGATCTTTCGTCGCCCGTAAAAGGCGGGGCGCGATGTAATACCAGCGCTCAGCACCATCATTTAGGGTTACCAGAATTTCCAGCGGCATTGGCATACGACCAATCTTCTCCAGGAAGATTTTAGACTTTTTCTTGTCTGACGTTACCTTATCGACGGCGTAGTCCGCATAATCCGTTCCGTTTACCCAGTATTCTCGGTACCAGTCAAGTTCCATGCCGGAGCACTTCTCCGCTACGCGGATAAAGTCATTCGGGTTCGGGTGCTTAAAGGCCCAATCGTTGAAGTAGCGGTGCATGGTACAATCGTGGGCTTCTTCACCAATGATGTAACGAAGCTGTTCCTGAAAGACATTACCATTAACGTAAGCAGCAACTCCATAGGCAGCGTTTGTTGCGAAGTGGTCAGCATGAACCGTAAGCGCTTCCTGCATTCCACTCTGGCGGAATCCACGCAAACTGGCGTAAGTCCGGGCGTGGGGATTATCGGAGGCTTCTCCGCCGATGAGACCTTTTTTACGCAGGTGATTCATCACTTCGCTACTGGCCCAACTGGTGAAGCCTTCGTCCATCCAGGCGTAGAGGCTTTCGTTGGTTCCCATCAGGTGCTGATACCAGCTGTGCATCAGTTCGTGAACGGAGACACCAACCAGGGAAGGGAAGTTTCGTTCGCCCGTAATCAGTGTACCCATTGGGTACTCCATGCCTCCGTCACCGCCCTGAACAAAGCTGTATTGCTCGTAGGGGTAATGCCCGTAATGCTCATTGATGTAGGAAAAGGCTTCGTCCATTACCTTAGGAAGGTTCTCCCAGTTCGTAGAAGTCTTTTCTCCAGGTTGGTAGTAAAAATTCATCGTCATACCATCGGCACGTTTCATGCTGGTGTGCTTATAGTCCGGGTCAGCGGCCCACATGAAATCTCCAACCTTTGGAGCCTTGAAGTGGTACGTGATTTTCTTACCACGCTTAGCGGGTTCCGGGCCATAGCCATAGCCGATGTCTTCCGGGTTCTGCAAATAGCCCGTACCACCAACAACGTAGTTACCATCAATAGTGATCTTCACATCAAAGTCACTCCAGATGTGGTAAAACTCACGGCCAACGTAAGGGTTAGCGTGCCAGCCCTGATAGTCATACTCCGCCATTTTGGGGTACCATTGCGCCATACTGTACCGCACACCTTCCGCATTGTCACGGCCGCTTCGACGAATCTGTAGGGGGACTTGTGCCTCCCATTCCATCTTGAAAGTACTGGTAGCACCAGGAAGAATGGGTTCGTTAAGCTCCACCTCCAGAATGGTTCCTACCGTTTCATACTTTACCGGGCGACCATCCTGGGAAAGGCTACCTACTTCAATGTAACCAATCTCCTTTTTCTCCAACTTTTTGATCCGGTCCCCTACCCGCTTGTCCGCGTCGGGAAGCGTCAGGTTCCGCACATCCATCATACTCCCGGGCTGGAAGGCATTAAAGTACAGATGGTAAAAAGCTTTCGTTAGCGTATCCGGAGAATTATTGATGTAGCGAAGGGTTTGTTTTCCGTCATATTGGTTTTTCTTGACATCCATGTCAATCTCCATCTCGTAGGTGGCAGCCTGCTGCCAGCGATCCGGCTGTGCCGTTAGCGCAAATGAAGTCAGCGTAAAAATTAGAAGTAGAAGACGCATAGTTAGTCGTTTGTTTTTGGTCCGTTTGTTTCCGTAAAAGCTGATAACATCCTGACAAGGAAGATGTTTGCTAAACCCAATAGTCTTAGGGCGCTAACGCAGGTGCAAGGCCAGGGTTTAAAGAGCAAAGGGAGCTTCTCTTACTGCTCTTGCTCTTCGGCAATCTGATTGATCAGCGCCCAGGCAGCGGGAATATTCTGTTCGATGGCTTCAGCATTGACTTTTAGTCCAATCTGATCCGGAAAACCATAGAGGTAATCATTGGCTTCGGTGAAACTCTCTGATGGGTATTCAAACCAGTTATTGGTCAGCTTCTTCTGCACGTCCTTGGCAAATAGATAGTTGATCATTGCCACGGCCATATTACGGTTAGGCGCATTCGCCGGCATCGCGACACAAGTGATGTTGAAAAAATTGATATCCGTCGCCTGTGTATGTGGGAAACGTACCCGCCAGGTTTCTGCTGCTTTAAAATGTTGAGGATCGCCGTTGAGGAACCATCGTACAGCCGTACCCAGGCTAACGAATGCCATATCTAACTGACCGTTCAGCATCCGGTTCATTTGGTCCTTGTCAGAACCATTAGGCCCGCCTACTGATTTTTCGTAGACCGACTGTGCCCAGATGGCCGCAGCCTTTGGGTTAAGATTAGCGTTCAGTCCCGCCACCACACCCGCCAGCCCTGAGCTATCCGGATGGGCTACTCCCAGGCGGATTCCCCGACGAGTAGCCTTAACGATACCGGCATAACTACCTGCTTCTTCGGAGGTTACGGCATTAGGGTTGTAGACGGATACCATCGTCCAGCGGGTAAGCCCGGCGTAGAACCCTTCATTATCAAGGTAGCGGTCATCAACATTACCGTTCGTGAAGGCATCGACAAAGAAGGGTTGTAACACATTGAAGTTACGGAGGCGGACGGCATCTTCCAGTGTAGGAAGCAAAACTATATCCGCATTTAACGCCCCACGGGAAGCCTCCTCGATGATATCTCGCATCGGCTTGACGATCACGTTCACTTTAGTTCGGTAGCGTAATTCAAAACCTTTGATTAATTCTGCGTCCTGCGCCAGATAGCGCCAGGTAAGTAAGTTAAGTCCTACGGGAATGTCCTGAGCAGGTGCATACCCTCCGGTGGTCGACTTGTCATTACCACAAGAGAACAGCCCCAACAGGCCAATAAAAAGGAGCGTACCAATCAATCGTTGCATAAATGCTTATTTGAGCCGGTAAAGGTAATAGTTCCTCCTTTGCCCAAATAGCTATACTCCCGAATATGAATTTCAGGTACTCGATAACTTTTCCCCCGCTGCCATTTATGTAGACGGTACAAAAGCTCTCCCCGTACGAGTAAGCGGTCTCCCCGGTGAAGGTGCTTGTGGAGGTCTAGAGCTGCCGGGCCCCAGGCAATACAATGATGAGCCGCCGCCGCGGAAGGTGTAGAAGCTATGCCGGAAGATGTACGGATCTCAAAACGGGTAAGGTCTTGCCCGTTCGCCGTACAATGATAGGTGGGATCAACGGCTAATTGGCCGATTAGGGTAATTTCATTCATAAGATAGAAGGTTGTTGCCGAGCAGAAACAGAACGGCCAGATGAAAGCAATAGAAAATGATCAAGGTGAACTTCAGTCCGGAGAATCTTTCTTCCTTCGAATTCCAAAAAACGATTCCGGAGCTTCCCTTGGACGAATAGCTCACTTCCCCGCTTTACTTTTTGGTAAAAGGTCTCCGCAAGCCCACCCCAGGCAACCAAGTAAAATGAAGGGGTTGCTTCACCTGGTTCTTTCTTATTGTAATCCTGATACAACCGAAGACGAAGCACTGCTGTGCCATCCGTCAAGTAGTGTATTTCAGGGTCATGACCAGCCCTTCCGGTCAATTGGGTTTGGTTGTGATAAAACGCCATAGGTATTTTGTTGTCCCGCAAAACTGTAACAAGAAGAAGAGATTAGTCGTTTTTTATACGTTTACTTACGTTTATAAACGTTTATAAACGGTTAAAAAAATGCTGATTGCTGAAAATCAGAACCTTATGAATTCCTTTTCAAAAAGGAAGATTTCAATCCAAAACTTCGATAGACAAATAACTCCATCCCTTTAGCATTCTATTTGCTAGTTTTACTCTATCTTGCTTACAACCAGTAGTTTGTTTTACACACTATTTTGGATTTGACTTCAAGCGGTTCTTTCTTCTTTTTAAGGACGCATTTTATTCGGTCTTTCTCATGATTTTACCTACTTAAAATTATACTACATGTCGACTGTTTTTTCGTCCCCCGCAGTAATGGTGGATCTCAGTGCTTACACAGGCCCCTGGACTTTCTTTCAGGCCGCCCACCTGCTCCGTAGAGCATCATTTTCTCCTATCAAATCAGAGATTGATGAAGCTGTTAGCCTGGGGCTGAATGGCTCAATAAACAGGCTATTTGCCAGTGTTCCCCTACCCGAAGAACCCGTTTATTACGATGGTTACGTACATCCAGAAGCTACCGACGGGGACTCCTGGACAGACCTATATTTAAACGCCGACGATGTAGCAGGAGATAACGGAGCCAGAAGAAGAAGCCTCGAAGCATGGTGGTTTTTAACCACTTCCGCTGGTGGTTTTTCTGTCAAGGAGAAAATGGCCTTCTTCTGGCACAATCACTTTGGCATATCTAATGTTAACGATTATCGGGCCGTTTACCAGATGATCACCACCTACCGTAATTTTTCAACGGGTAACTTCCGGGACCTGGTAAAGGTCATGACGATCAACCCATTAATGTTGGTTTTCCTTAATGGCAATCAAAGTACGGGAGAGAGCCCTAATGAGAACTTCGCCAGAGAGATTCTGGAACTTTTTACCATTGGCAAAGGGCCACAAGTTAGCCCCGGTGACTACACTAACTATACCGAACAAGATGTCACTGAGCTAGCTAAAGCCTTTACTGGCTGGAGAACACGAAATTTCAACACCAGAACTGACGGACTAGCTCTTGAAAGCTACTTCACGGCCAGTCGTCATGACACGACTACAAAACAGTTAAGCTACCGATTTGGAAATGCTGAAATCCCTAACGCCGATGAGTTAGAATATAGTAATGTAGTAGATCTCATCTTTCAGCAGGACGAAGTAGCCCGGTACATTTGCCGGAAGCTTTATCGCCACTTTGTCTACTACGAGATCACACAAGACATTGAAGACAATATCATTGTCCCAATGGCACAGATAATGGTCGATAATGACTACGAAATTAGCGAGGCGCTACAGGCACTGCTTAAAAGCCAGCATTTCTATGACATGTCCATTGCGGGTGATATGATTAAAACACCGCTGGAGTTTACACACAGCATTTTCCGTCCCTCGCACTTCTATAACCAAGATAACCTTAGAGACCGGTACGAAGCCGGGCGAGAAGCCCACTTACACGCCCGGGTTACGGGCATGGAACTACGTCTTCCTCCGAGTGTTGCCGGTTGGGAAGCTTACTATCAGGAACCGAGTTTCTATCGCATCTGGCTTAACACTTCCACCATTCAAAGTCGGACTACCTTTCAGAGAAATAGTACCCTGCGGTGGCACTTTTGGAACGGTGAACGTCATTACATCGATTGGCTAACTCTGCTGGCCGAGTTCTCCAACCCCGTAAACCCAAATGACATGATCGAAGAAATGGGGCTACGTCTACTTCCACGCCCACTGGAAACCATACAACTCACCGCCCTTAAGGAGCTATTACTCCCTGGGCTTGAGGACTTCGTCTGGTCAGATGAATATTCCATCTTTCTAGCCAACCCAGGCGACGAAGCAGGGCGCGAATCCGTTAGCAATCGCCTCAACGAAATGATGTACGGTTTGCTACAACTGGCAGAATTTCAACTCAATTAAAGACTCCACCACTTCCTTTTCCTAAAAAATTAGTTCGTCATGAACAGAAGAAATTTTCTCAAAACCGGTGGAGCACTCAGTATTCCCGCCTTACTTCAAAGCGGTATTGCCGCCAACCCACTTGAACTATTCAGCCAGTTTATCAATCCGGATAGCGATAGAGTACTCGTTCTCATCCGCCTATCAGGAGGCAATGATGGGATCAACTCTTTGATCGGCATTGATCAATTAGACAATCTCCGCCAGGTGCGCCCTAATGTCGCGCTACCCGATACGGGTTATGTCAACCTTACCTCACTTACCGGTTTGCATAATAGTATGACCGGGATGAAAGAACTATTCGACACCGGTAAACTAGGCGCTATTCAGGCCGTCGGCTACCCCAATCAAAACAGATCACACTTTCGTAGTACCGACATTTGGACCTCAGCCTCCGACGCAGAAACCGTAATTACCACTGGCTGGCTTGGCCGATATCTTGATGAGGACCATCCCGAATATCCAACGGGTTACCCTAACGCAGACTTTGAGTCTCCCCTCGCAATGACGATGGGAAATGTCGTGTCTGAGACCTGCCAGGGCATTGCTACCAACTTCAGTGTATCGGTTAACAACCCCTTTAACTATCAGTACATCGCACCGGGTGGAAACACACCTTTACCAAGTAATTACTACGGAGATGAGCTCGGGTTTGTGCGCACCCTCATCGGGCAAAGCAACCAATATGGAAGTGTAGTTCAGGATGCAGCTAATGCTGGCGCCAGCCTTGCGACTAATTATACCTCAGGCAGCTTATCCAAGCAATTGCGAGACATTGCCTATCTGATTAGTGGTGGTCTGGAGACTAAAATTTTCGTTGCTACCCTCGGCGGGTTTGACACCCATGCAAACCAGGTAAGTGGCGACAATTCAATCGGCACACATGCTGACTTAATGGCCGAGCTCAGCGATTCCATTAAAGCCTTCATGGACGACCTTGAACTACTGGGATTACAGCAGCGCGTACTCGGTCTTACCTTCAGCGAGTTCGGTCGTAGAATTCGCTCCAACGTCAGTAATGGTACGGACCACGGTGATGCTGGGCCGTTATTCTTATTTGGGGACTGTGTTGAAGTCGGAGTGCTAGGAGAAAACCCCATCATCGATACCGCAGTAAGTCAGGGTACGGGTGTACCCTACCAGTACGATTTTCGGGATGTTTATGGCTCAGTACTGGTAGATTGGTTTGATGTACCGCAAGCAACCGTGCAAAATCTGGTTTCCGGAGGTTTCACTTATTTGCCCCTGGCGGGCGGCTGTAACTCGCTACTTCCTGCCGATCATCTAAACATG
>CALIGP010000364.1 GCA_938021455.1 uncultured Lewinella sp.
CGGAGCATTGGCTTACGGCAGTGATGCGATTGGTGGCGTGGTGCACTTCAGAACGCAGCAGCCGGAGTTTCGGGCGCAAACGCAGGATGCAGTGGAAGGACAAGGAGCCATGAACTACAGCTCGGCGGCCAAAGCCCTGACCCTCGGTGGGAAACTGAGCTACGGAGCGGAGAACTGGGCCGGCCTCACCCTGCTGTCAACGACCACTACCTCGCACCTGCGCACCGGCGCCCAAAGACCCGATCGCTATCCGGACTTCGGGCTCAGGAAGCAATACATTGAGCGCGTAGGCGATGAAGACCGCCTGGTCGACAATGACGCCCCGAACGTACAAATCGGTACCGCCTACTCCCAATTCAACCTGCTACAGAAACTGCGCTTCCGCCTGAAAGACCAGCTTGAACTCAGCGCCAACGTCCAGTTCTCCACCACCACCGACGTGCCCCGCTACGATGCCCTCACCGAACGCAACAACGACGGCGCGCTCCGCTTCGCCCGCTGGGATTACGGCCCGCAAACCCGGGCCCTGGCCAGCCTCCGTCTCGACGACCGCCGAGCAACCGCCCTCTACGACATCGCTACCTACCTGCTCTCCCACCAGCTCGTCGAAGAAGACCGCATCAACCGCCGTTTCGGTGACCCGCTGGAGGAGAACAATCTCGAAACCGTAAATGCCACCAACCTGCAAACGGACTTCGCCAAGGAACTTGGCTTCTGGACCATCCGCTACGGCTTCGACCTCCGCTATGACGGGGTGAAAAGCGAGGCTTTTTTCCGGGATATCAACTCCGTGGAGAATAGTCGCCTTGACGGATTGGCCAGCCGCTACCCGAGTGCTGGCAGTAGTTTAGCCGCTGGTGGCGTCTACCTTGACGCCGGTTACGACCTGGGCAATGACTGGCTGCTGCGTGGCGGCCTGCGCCTGAGTCGTCAGCGACTCTCCGCCACTTTCCGGTCAATGGACCCCGTGGAATGGCCGGACGAATACCTCGAAGGCATCACTAACACGGAAAGCGCCGGGACCGCCGCTCTTGGGCTGCGACACAATGGTAAAGTGCATGGTTTTCGCGCGCTCTATGCCCAGGGCTTTCGGGCACCCAACATCGACGACTTCACTAAATTCAGGGAGCAAAACGGCTTCATTCAGGTTCCGAATCCCAACCTTCAGCCCGAACGCTCGCATACGTTGGAGGCCGGTTACCATAAAAAGCCAGCGAACGGTAAATGGCAAGTGGAACTCACCGCTTATCATACCTGGCTCCGTTCGGCTATTGTCCGCCGTGAAGGGGATTTACCCGACGGCAATCGCTTTTTTGTGAGCCGGGGAGACACGCTCTTCGCCCAAACAAACGTCAACGCCGAAAGTGCACGGGTATTCGGATTGGACCTTTCCATACAATGGAAGTTTGCCCGCAGAATTGGCCTGCTGGCCGACGCTCACGCCCTACGCGGCATCCGCCAACAGCTCGCTCCCGACGGTGCGACCCTCTCCCTCCCGCAGGATCACATCCCCCCACCCTACGGCAGCCTTACCCTCCGCTACGAAAACCGGCCATGGACCGCAGGGCTCCGCCTGCGCGGCCAACTCGCCAAAAATTCGGAGGACTACGCCGTGGGCGAAATCACCGGCACGGCTGGCAACTACACCTTCAGCCGGCTCGGCACGGCCGACAATTTGGAGCTCTCTCCTTATCTTCCTGAAGAAGATCGCTTCGCCGGTTCCTACGGCTGGTGGACGGCTAATCTCTTCGCTGAATACCAGGCCTCGGATAGCTGGACCCTCCGTTTCAAGGTCGATAATCTGCTGGACCGGCATTACCGGACCTTTGCGAGCGGGGTCTCGGCGGCGGGGGTTGATTTGGGGATGGGGATTGGGTTTTCTTTTTGAGGGGCTGCTGCGCAGCGGTATTTTTAACCACGGAGGTACGCAGAGGTAATCACAGAGAAGGCTCCCCTAAAATCAAAAGCGGGTACAGCAACCAGATGGTCACCGTACCCAACGAATGATACGGAAAATTTTACCGAATGGAATGTTTTACCCCCCGGGCGGTAAAACATGAAAGGTGTTAATTCCCCGGTGCTTATTGTTTCACCAATTGCTTTACTTCCTCCCCTACCCGGACCAGGTAGACGCCTTTTGGTAGTCCCTCCAGAGAAACGGTGATTTGGTCCTGCTCAGCGGAAAGGTTTACCGTTCGAATGAGCTGTCCGGCGATGGTCAGTAAGCTGAAGGCCCGGGCGGAATGCCCGTTGGTCAGCGACAGCTGCGCCTCCTTGATCGCGGGGTTAGGAGACAGCGTGAAGGCGCCGTTATTATCTGACGAGATAAAGGTTAGTGTCTCGATCGTGGAATAAGAGTAGGTTCCGCCAAGATCGACCTGCCGGATCCGGTAGTAATTGGTACCTGCAGCGGGATCAAGGTGATCGAAGCCATAGCTTGAGGAGATTCCTTGTTGCCCCACTGCTTCCCGAACGGTAGCCAGTGGGCTGAAGCTTAGGCCATCAGTACTCCACTCGACCGAATAGTAATCGTGGTCCCTTTCATCGTTCACTGCCCAGTCAAGGCGGGCGACTTTGCCCACTTGTTGCGCGGTAAAGCTTTCCCAAGTAACGGGAAGGGCTGTATCACAATCTGCTGATGTAGATGTAAAGGTGGCGTAAACGGGTTCATCAGTATCAGCACTACCACCAGCCAGGTTTATACTCACCGTTAGGTTAAGGCCGGAATCCTCTTCGAATGACATACTTTCGCCGACCGCAAGCGTTAAGCACACTTCATGCAGAATGACTGGTACACCAGCGGTTACGGCAAGGTTTCCGGTGTTCCCGGAAGGCAGAAATTGAAGCACATTGAAGTCTGTGCAAAAGGAATCATCGATATCGGTATTGTCTGTCATGGTACAGGACGCACCTTGCAGAGAGGCTGTCCCACCGTTCACACAGTTGGCAATGAAGCCAAAGGTGTAGCTGGTAGCCATACCCGTTAATGAGGGCGTATACTGCAGGCCGTAGCACTGCTGGCCCGTAGCACAATCGGTTCCAGGACCGCAGCCCTCAACAGAGCCTTCCTCCAGAAAAACCCAGTCTAAGGTTTGAGCGGTTAACAGGAACGGGGCCGAACTAAGGAGGCCCAGGCATAGGATTATCTTGGTAAACATTGTTTTTTATTTTCCGTATCAAAAAAAAGCACTAAAAGGCAAGGTGGATGAACATCTCCCCGGAAAGCCGCCGTCCAGGTATTTTAGCTATTGGACGGCGGCACACTCCAGAATTTTTCATCCTTTACGCAGCATTTGTCATATGCTGCTTCAGGACAAAACACTATCGTCTCACAACAAATTTTCGGGAAAGTTCTTCCTTATCTGTGCTTACGTTTAAGTAGTAAAATCCCGCGGGCAACTGGGAAACATCAATCGTCTGAGAAACACGATTGGCAGCTTTCCACTCGCGTAGTTGTCGGCCGGTAGCATCAAGCAATTGGTAATTCGCCGTTGCTGCGACATCATCGAACCGGATCTGGAGTTCAGAGATGGCGGGGTTAGGGGACAAGGAAAGCTGGATCCCATCCGCTGCTTCATTCTGGCCCTCGATTCCACCCAGGTCACTATTGCTGAAAGGGTTTACGAGCGCCTCATCACATACCGAACGATTACGCTTGAAGATGAAAGGTTGAAAATCGGGCCGCTCGGTTACCGCCCCCCCATTTCGCCGATTGAGGCTGGTTGTCATAGCACCAACCTTATCGGATACGAATTGCAGTTCCGTCGTTTTGCTGGCGGTCTGGATACAGATTTCGTGCAAGTAAGTCGTCTGACCAGCCTTCACGGTAATCTTGCCGCTGTTTCCAGAGCTATTCAGCAGCAGGATTCCGGCCTGTTCACAGGCCTCTTCCTGGCGACTGTTATCGCCCATTACCAGGGTCTTATTGCTGATAATGGCGCTGTTACCAGCATCACAATCTACCAGAAAATTCGTGGTGTAGCTGGTCAGTACCCCCGTTTGAGCGGGTGTATAAGCCAGCGTATAACAAAGTAGGTTCGCCTGGCAATCCGTTCCGTCTGTGTAGGAAGGATCGGAGACCTGGTCACCGGGCACCCATTGCATTTGTTGAGCATCCAGTTCGGCTCCCATCAGGAAAGATGCCAATAGGATTAGAAATAATTTGTTCATCATATATTTTTTAATCCCGGGCGATAAAGGCAGGCTCTACCGCCCGGGATATTAGATTAGTTGTTAGAGATACTATTAGTCGAAGCGAATACCACTGGTCCTGTTCTGGTTGTTCTTCCAGAGGGTCTCATCGAAACTCTCCACCTGACCACTCTGGTCGAAATCCCCGAAGTAATATCCCCGAAGATTCTGTAGAATACTCCAGGTTGTACGATCTGCAGAGTTAATACTTGTACGGGAAGACACTTGCTCAGCGTTTCCCGTAAGCATGGCCCACGCTCCATCTGCCTGCGGCTTTTGGCCAGAACGGAAGATGGGGGCGTAGCTGTTGGCAGTAGTAAAGTCACGTGTGATGTGGCTTCCGTCAGCAGCCAGCGTGGCTTCTGCCATAACGGGCAGGTGGTTACGGTGCTCCACGATGATGTGGTAAGTACTTCCGGCTTCCAGTGAGATCGGACAAGACTCGGGGAAGGTTACTTCACCCGTTTCGTGCAACCAGCCGGAGCAGGTCCATACATCGTTTGCTGGCAGCATACCGTCTTTACGAACCGTCACGATTACCCAATCCGCAACGTGATCAGGGTAAGCCAACTCACTACCCGTAGCTCCGGGAGCAGATACATCACCGTATCCCTCTCCTGTATGACCACTGTAGAACCAGGGAGCGCTCTGATAAGGATGGCCGGCATCAGAGTAGTCAGCAAAGAGCCGGGTAGAAAGGATCGGTGACAGGTTTTTATCCTGGCCAGGCAATAAATGATTCTCATTCAGGAAGGTGCTGAGCATACCCGTTCCGGCATCATAGGTGCCTTCCGTGAAGACGCGAATATTCAAGCCCAGACAATCGATGTTGTAGGTAAACGTCCAGGTAGTTTCCGTACCACTACAATCGGTGTAGGTCCAGGTGTAGGTAACGGTTCCTCTACAGTCGCCAGTAGTGTAATTGTCAACAACAACGGGTCCAACGGCCGTAAGGGTATTTCCACAAACATCTTCGAAGGAAGGCGGAGTGGGTTCTACCACATCCAGTTCCGTCTGGATATCCATACCCGTAGCCGCAGGGCCATCGATTTCGGTCGGTATGGCACCATTGGTGATGATCACATTCTCGTAGTCGACAGAGGCCGTGTTTCCACAGATGTCCGCTCCCGTTACGGTAATGGTAGCCGGGCAGGTACCCGTTGAAGTAACCGTCAGGGTAACATCACCAGAACAGTTATCGCTGCTGCTGGTCGCATCAATGGCTGCCTGTTCCGCAGCGGCGCGGTCAGCGTAGCAATTCGTTGGCAGCGTACCGAGCGTCAGCTCGGGGGCAGTGTTGTCCTCGACTTCAATGATATGATCGACGGTGACGTCGTTACCACAAGCATCGGTGATGGTGTAGGTACGGGTGATGATCAGCTTGACCGGGCAGGTACCCGCTTCACTTATGTCATTGTGCGTAACCACCAGCGCAGCGTTAGTCGTGCAGGCATCGAAGATATCAAATCCGGTTCCGAGTCCTTCCAGGTCGGCCACCGTCGTAACGGCAGCTGGAGCAACCGTGGCATCACAGCCTTCTACGGTCGTCAATTCAGGAGTTCCGGTTACACTGGGGTCAGTCGTGTCGGTAATGTTAATCGTCTGCGTCAGCGTTGAAGCATTATCGCAGGCATCCATCACCGTATAAGTACGCGTGATCACCAACACATTAGGGCAGGCACCCGCAACGCTGGCGTCGCTATGGCTTACTGCCAGATCACCGTCAACCGTACAGGCATCACTGATTTGAACACCACCGGCCATCAACTCCAGCTCGGCTACTGTCGTAGCGGCGGCTGGAGCAGCAGAAGCATCGCAACCTTCCGCGTCAGCGAAATCTAGCGTACCTACCACTTCTGGCATCGTGGTATCCTCAATGGTGATCATCCGAACAACCGTAGAGCTGTTGTTGCAGCGATCCGTAACCGTATAGGTACGGGTCACAATCGTTTTGGCCGGGCAGACTCCTGCTTCTTCCGCATCAACGTGCGTGAGCTGAAGATCAGCGTCATCCGTACAATTGTCCATTACGTCCAGGTCACCCGCCAGGGCTTCGAGGTCGGCAATGGTAGTAACGGCACTCGGGGCAGCAGTAGCATCACACCCCTCGATGGTGACCGCCTCAAGCGTACCGGTAGAAGTTGGCACTTCCAGGTCCTGAACAATGAACTGCTGGTCAACCTGCGTAGCATTACCACATAGATCCGTAAGAGTGTAGATACGAGTCATTAATCGTGGACAGGCGTCGTTAATCGACTCCTCATGCGTAACAACGATGTCTACGTCTTCGGTACAAGCATCATCAACATTCAGGTTTCCAGCCAGTAACTCTAACTCGGAAATAGTGGTTACTGCTGTCGGGGCAGCTTCCATATCACAACCATCTATCGTCGTTGTCGTAAGGATACCGGTTACTTCCGGAGCGGTGGTATCATTCAACGTCAGTTCCTGCACGACGGTAGTACTACGGTTACACTCGTCCGTAATGGTATACGTACGGGTAACGATAACCGGGCAGCTGCCCTGGCTAGCGTCCGCAAAGGTGACCACCAGGTCTTCGTCAAGCGTACAATTGTCGGTGACATCAAACCCTGCGGCACCCAGTGCTTCCAGCTCGGCCACGTTGGTGGCTGCAGGGACATCAGAAGCAACACAAGCCTCTACTTCGATGGGCTCCAGCGTACCAGTGATGGTCGCAGCATCTCCATCAATGCGGGTATTGTAGATGACGTCAGTTGTTAGTCCACACTGGTCAGTAGCCGTAACGGTAATGACGGCACTACAAGTACCAACGGTCGCTACGGTCAGTTGTGGGGCGCTGACGCTGGTGCAGTCATCGGTAGCGGAGGTGGCGGCTAAGGCCGCCGCTTCCGCATCAGCAAGGGTGAGGTAGCAATCATCAATCGGTCCGGTACTAACAACTACGGGGCGTTGGTTGCCGGAAGCCGTCAGGGTGTTGTACTCAGGAAGATCGGTTACCCGGAGGGTTTCGTCAGTGCTCAGTACTGGCGTAACGGTGATACTCATCGAGATGTCCGTAATGGCATCCTCCATGATGTCAATCATCTGCTCATCGGGGATGGTCAGACAAATCTGGTGGAGGATTACAGGTACCTCTTTCGTCAGTTCAAACATGACTGCTCCACCGGAGTTACCGGACGAATTGAAGAAGGCCCCGTTGCCTCCGGCACAGTCCGCAGCGTCAAAGCTGTTGTCCGTCATGACGCAGCTGGCGTTGCTGATCAATGGCGTAGCACCATCAATACAGGGCATCAGGAAACCGGTCGTGTAAGAGGTCAGGATACCGGATACCTGTGGCGTGTACTCCAGGCCGTAGCAGAAGGTCTGCGCACAGCAGTCTGTAGAAGAAGTACAAGTGGCGTTGGTCTCGGAGCCGTCCAACAGAATCCAGGCGACGGAAGAGGCCTCGTCGGTTTCCGTATCACAGTCATCATCGATACTGTTACCGGGGATTTCACCAACACATTCGCCGATGGTGGCGACAACAGTGGTGAAACAGTCCGTGTTATCCGCATCGCGGATAGTAACGGTGTAGTCTCCTTCGGTCAGGCCCGTGAAGGTATTCCCGGGCTGGAAGTCCGTTCCGTTGATGGAGTACACTAAATCACTATTGCCATCGTCACAGCCATTACAGAAAGCGTTCACGGTGATGGCACCATCGTTACCGCAAACGATGCGGGAGGTAATGATACCGGGAGGTATGCCGTTATCTTCGTCTTCGACGGAGAAGCCAAGGTCACAGGTGTAGCAGACGTTGTTGGGGTCAGTGACCGTTACGTCTACCGTACAAGTACCGTTGCCGCTGTCTACGTTACCGTCGTCAGCAATCAGGGTAAGGGTGAAAGTCTGGTCAACGTCGTCGCAGTCGTAGGTCAGGTCACCGCCGTCAATACTCAGGGTAAGAGTACAGTTGTCAGCGCTTGGCGTTGTGGCATTATCGAGGTCAGCAGCGGTAAGGGGTGCCTCACCGTTTACGTCCAGGATTACGGTAAAGTTAGCTTCACAGTTAGCTACGGGCGCTTCGTTGTCGGTTACGGTTACGGTGAAGGAACAATCAGCCGTGTTGCCGGCGCCGTCCGTTACGGTGTAGTCATTGGTTGTCGTTCCTACGGGAAAGACTTCGCCAGAGGCGAGGCCATTGTCCTGGCTTAGGTTAAGACCGGCTTGCCACTGAATTACGTTGATCATGAGAGCCTGAGCTTCTGAAGTTGTCAACACGGTCGAGCTAAAGTTATTAGGAGCGTATTGAAACCCTACAGCACGACCTCCATCAGGGAATTCTCGAACAGCAACAGCAGCTCCCTGCGTTGAGGTCATCAAGGCAACAGCTGGATTTTGAGCGAAAGTACGCACAACGGTCTCATACGCGCGGTGGGCTGGAAGTGAAATTGTAGCGGCAACACCGTTGAGCACTGGGTGGCCTTCTTGACCAGCTACCGTAACGTAATTCAGCGGTCCATCGGCAGAAAAATTGACTACCTCAAGCGGAAGAATCTCCGTAAGCGTTGCATGACTATTTACATTATCCCAGTTTGTCCAGGCAACAAATTCTGTTGCGACATAAGTTTTATTCTGGTTGATGACAAAATCAAGTAATGCTGCTTGCCCGGCTTCAGGCATAACGGAAGACCAGGTAAGGCCATCCAGGTGAATGACGACGTCAAAACTAGTCAATGAGGGATTGGTACCGTCATAGCTGGCTTCAAACGATAAAGAAACCGTATGCCCCGCAGCTTCGATGGCGGAGACTAAACTTGGGGTGTTAGCCTGGATATTATCATACAGGATCAGTACATTTTTACTAGCTGTAGCAACACCATTACCAGCAGCACAGTTATCATCAAAAAGAATGTCGTAGTCAACCACCGCACCACAAACACCAGCGTCTACGTTGACGGCAATAGGGTCCGGGCAAGTGATGGTTGGGTCAGTAGCGTCCACTACGGTAATGGTCGTGGAGCAAGAGTTGCTGAGGGCACCGTCAGAGACGGTGACGACAACATCGGTTTCCCCTAATTCATATGGGCCTTCGGGGCTAACGCTAAAGGTCAGGTCATCGCCGTCCAGATCATTGCTCGTTAAAACAAAGTCTGCACCTGCGGCCGCGCCCATACAATTTCCGTCTGCATCCACAGTTACGGGAGCACAGGTGAGGGTTGGCGCGCTGTTGCAAGAGAACGTACCCGCCACTACCGTTACCTCAGCGGTACAAGTAGTTGGCGCATTCGTGCCGTCTGAAGCAGACAGCGTAACGGTTACAGCGGCTTCGCCGATGTCGTCGCAGCCAAAGACAGTCTGGCCGTCAGTAATCGTCAGTGTTGGTGTTGCGCCACAGTTATCGGAGCTGCCATTGTCGAGATCATCTGCCGTCAGGGTGACGGTTTCGGTGTCGAGTGACAGTTCTACGGTGGTGTTACAAGCCGCTACTGCGGAAGTGACGTCTGCGATGGTTACCGTCTGATCAACGTCGATGGAGTTGGTGCCGTCGGTGAAGGTCCAGGTGATGGTCGTGCTTGCCGTAAGCGGAGCACTGATATCCGTGGAAGTTGTACCGGTGATGGTACCGGCGCAGATGTCGGTGGTGGTCGGGGCTACAACGGTTACGGAACACTCATCTGTAAGCTCGACAAGTGTTGGTGTTGCAGGCGCATCACCATCAACGAGATTCAGTGAGATATTTCCGGTAGCCGTCAAAGCAGGTAAACAGCTAGAGAGACCGCCAAACTCAGCGACATAACCTGTTATAGTGGGAAAAACATTTGGCCAGTCATTCCATAGCCCCTCAACATTAGGATCATCGAGGATCATTCCATAATCCTCTCCGCTATCGGAGTCGCTAGGGTTCAAAGGATGCCAATTCGTGAAAAACCCGTTTTGAGCAGATCCATTACTCAATCCAATCCAGAAAATCTGGCCGGCTTCTGGGCCGGTCACCCATTTCCAGGTTCCTTCGGTTTCTTCATCAGAAGCTCCAATCCAGGCGTTGCCTCCAAGTCGCTCTAAGATGAAGTCATTCTCAGTCTGTGATGTAATCGTCGGCAGGTAGCCAGACATACCAAAAAGCATTTGGTCTTCAGCGGCAGCCTTAGCGGCCGTCCATGATATCTGGTTAGCCTCGAAATATTTGTAGTAGTGGCCATTATCCGAAAAGAACAGGTCATCTCCTTCTGCTGTCACCAAGTATTCAAATGCAACTGCGCCAGAAACACCAGCGGCAGGCGTGAAAGTGAAAGTACCGTCGTTGTTGTTAACGACTGATCCCTGAGCGGGGTTAATCAAAGTAATGTCTTGCACTTCGATGGTCCGTCCGTCTGAGGCGTTATCGCCGTCGAGTAGCGTTGCTGCTGAAATAATGAGAGGGGTGCCAAGGCACTGGTCTCCCAGGTCTTCGTCGTCAGTCGCGATGCTGAATGCGTTCGGGTTTTCTACCGTTGTAACAGCAATTACGCAGCTGTTGTCACTGTTGGTGCCATCAGACACGGTAACGGTTACGTTCGTCGTGCCCACGCCTGTCAAGTCGGTTGGGCTCAGCGTGACGGTAGGATCTGCGACACAGTTGTCGGTAACGATCAGGCCAAGGTCAACTGGTGAGATAGTGGTCTCACCGCAAAGATCGAGGGTGATTTCTCCTGTAGGGGGGCAGGTGAAGGTTGGGGCTTCGGTGTCGGCAACGGTCACCGTCTGATCAGCCATACTGCTATTACCTGCCGCATCGGTAAAAGTCCAAGTGATCGTCGTGCTTTCTGTTAGCGGTGAACTGATGACGGTTGGCGTCGTTCCGGTCACCTCTCCGTCCACATTGTCAAACGCAACGGGCGCAGTAATGGTGGCGCTACACTGCTCGTTCACTGGATTAAGGACCGGCACGCCGGGGGCTTCCGTATCCGTTACCATTACCATCTGCGTACAGTTATTCGAGTTACCACTGTCATCCGTAGCGGTATAGGTAACCGTATTAGAGCCAAGCGTGAGGATCGTCTGGGGGCGACGAGCAATAAATACAGGATTGCCGTAACCCGTAGCAAAATCAGTTACAGCATTAGTAGTCGCATCGACTTTAACCACTTTGCCACCGTTAAAAAGGGAGACGTAGATGTTTCCTTCGAAATCTTCTGCGATGCCGTGAGGGCCGCCTGAAATGGAAACAAGTTGTGTGCGGGCACTACTGGCTGGCTGGGTCAGGTCTACAATAGAAATGGCACCAGAATTTTCTGCCACTAGAAGGCGTCCGTCAGAAGTATAAAAAATATCGGTTGCGTTAGAGTGCCCAGTAGAAACGGTCGTAAGCACGCCAGTTGTACGGTCAAAACGCTTAATACCACCACCACCAAACTCTGAAATAAGCAATGCGTCCGGGCCATCAAGCACCACATCTATGGGGCGGGCCAGGCCTGTGGTTACAACGTCTGTAAGCGCCAGCGTTGTTAAGTCTAGTTTTTGGATTTTTCGCTGCCCTTCGTTGGTGATCAGTACATTTCCGTCAGTGTCTAATGACATACCCTGAATAACTCCAGGAGTTTGGATCAAAGGAGTAACGGTACCATCCGTTAGGTCAACGCGAAGAACTTTATCGCCAGTATTAGCAAATCTCGACACCAGTGCCGTTGTGGAATTGAGGAACAACACGCCATCGGCTGCAGCAAGAGGAGCAACTATAGCACGGTTTCCGTCCAGGTCCAGGCTACTGAAGTTTCCGCCACGCTCTCCTATATAGAAAAGGGGAAGGTCAGCACCACTGTTAATCGCGGGGTCGATATCGGCATCGCAGTTATCGGTGATGGTTGCTGTACCGAGATCGGGGTCGCCGGCCTCGGGGCTGTTGGGGTCGGTAGAGATGGTGACGGGGTCGGGGCAGATAATGTTTGGGGCTTCGGTATCCATGCCCGCAGCAACCACAACACCTGTTTCACTGACCGTACAGCTACCGTCACCGGCATCCGTAGCCGTAACAGTGTAAGTACCGTCGGGGAGGTCACTGAAGACATTGCCCGTTAGTGTACCGGCATTGGGAGAGATCGTGTAAATGATGCCACCCGTACAGCTAGTACAGCTTGCGTTTACGGTGATGGCCCCATCGTTTGCATCGGGGCAACCTTCGTCGGTTGGGGTGGCAGAGGCGATGGTGATGTCGCAACTTGCTATTGCTAAGCCACCGACGGCGAAGGAGAACTCCCCGTCGTCGTCCTGGCAAGCATCGTGCGCTACGGTCACCGTAGTCGCCGTAGCGGCACCGGCAACGGTAGGCGCATACACCACATCGAAGGTTGCCGTGCCGCCGCCAGCCACGGTGGTTGGGGCACCAGCCCCAATGGTGAAGGCCGCATCACCGGCAACAGTGATGTCACTGATGGTAAGTTCATCCGTTCCGGCATTGCTGATGGTAAAGGTGCGAATGAGTGTAGCCCCCGTAAAGACATCCCCGAAGTCGGTATGATCCGCTACAGCGGTGGCCGTCTGACCGTCGGTGATGGCCGCAGCATTACCCGTGGCGGCGATCTGTGCTATCGCAAGTGTAGCAACGCCAGCAATGGGAGTAGGGCTGAAGGTGGTGGTATTGTTAATCACAGCGTTGTTCGAGACCTGATAGGTATCGCCATTACCGCTGTCGGTGGCGGAGCCACCGGCGTCTCCCCAGAAGTTACCGCTGGCATCAACGTCTGCATCCCGAAGGGCTGTTATGCCCGTGGTGTTACAAACGAAGTTATTACCCGTCACCATAACGGAAGCGTCGGTTGATCTCATGTCGACATACAGACCGAAGGTATTGGCTTCCAGCAAGTTGCCACTTACCATTGGGCTGCTGGTGACGGCAGCACCCAAAAGAACAGACATGGCGTAGGTACGGCCGCGAACACTGTTCCCAGTGATCACCACACCACTACAGCCAATTGCTCTGATACCCTGCAGATTACCGACATTCTCATTCGGAGCTTTCAGGGTAAGGCCTTCGACCCGGGCGTTCTCCGAGCCCACAATTTCAACGGCAGTTTGGCCAAAGGGGCCGATCTGATCGGCCGCCGTGATGGTGATTTCCGTGCCGGCGACCGAGCCATCCGATACGATGATCCCAGGCATATTGTTCACGTAAACACCTCCATTACAGTCCGTAAAACTGTTTCCGGAAGCCTCCAATCGCATGTTTTCAACATCGGCTGCAATGCTCTCAAAGTGCAGGGAACCGTTATTGAAGCCACCGCCACAGTTCGTGAGGGCATTTCCGTTCACCGTAGCATTTTCGCCGTTCCTGATCCATATCCCTTTGGTTGTATTGTTCGTCAGGGTATTGTCCAGTACCGAAGGGCTCACACAGTTATCCAGCAGTACTCCAATCGAGCGATCAGTAATCGTTGCGCCACTTACCGAAAGGTTGGAGCAAGATACTCCGTACAAGCCAGTGCCGTTAGGCCCTGTTCCATTGTAAGATAGATCGAGGTCGGTTAGCGTAGTATTGGCACTACTTTGAAGCCTTAAGTTGGTCCCGGTAACTGAAGTACGACCGTCGTCGTCCGCGAGTATGACCTCTGCAGGCGCGACACTATTAACGGTTACCCCATCCATATTTTCTAACCACACAGCATTAGCTCCCCCAGAGAAGGTGTTTCCACTCACGTCTAGCCGAGAGCCGCCTACTTCCTGAACACCTAATAGTTCAAGATTATATCGGTTTCCAGCCCCTCCGCTACTGGTAAAACTGTTCGTTGTAACCGTAGCGTTACTTCCGGCCGAAACCCTTATACCAGTAGT
>CALIGP010000365.1 GCA_938021455.1 uncultured Lewinella sp.
ACGGAACGGAAGTCCGGACCGGCAGAATCATTCGTCAACGGGGCAACATCGGAGCAGCCTTCATCTACGGGCTAGAATCACTACTGGAATGGAAAGCGCTGGATGGGAAGACGGCCAGTGGGCGGCCCTATACCCTCTCCCTCTTCGCTAATACCAGTATTACCCGCTCGACGTACACCTCCTCGGAGATTGCCGGAGTGGAAAACAATGAAGTAGAGTTTATCCCGCTGCTCAACCTGAAAACCGGTTTGCGCTTCGGTTACGGGAATTTGCTCGGCTCGCTGCAGTACAGTTACCTCTCCGAACAATTTACCGACGCCAGTAACGCACCACAGGATCGGGCGGATAATCAGTCGGGCATCGTAGGCAGCATCCCCGCCTACGGTATTCTGGACCTTTCCCTTTCCTACCGTTGGAAGAAGTTAAGTCTGGAAACGGGCGTCACTAACCTGCTGAACGAGGTATACTTTACTCGCCGGGCGACGGGCTATCCAGGGCCAGGTATTATTCCTTCTGCGCCACGGGCGGTTTACTTGACGGTAGGGGTAGCGCTTTGACGCTAAAACGCCCCGCTGCCGGGACATAAAAAGTGGCCAGCTCTTAGTCTGCCAGAATGTAAAAATTCTGAGAACTAGAAGCTGACCATCAACGACAATTATAAAATATAAGACGTTCTTTAGCGGACAATTAAGCGCTTTGTGTCTGATCCACTACGGAGCAGATAAATACCTGCGGGCAGTTCGGCAACATGGAAGTTTATCCGGTTATCTCCGGAGCGTACGACGTCAGTGGTGGAAAGTACCATTCGGCCGGTGAGGTCCAATAGTTCGACCTTTTCAGAAGAGGTTACGGACACCCAATCCGTTGCTGGGTTAGGAAACACCTCGAAGCCGGATATCGTGTTGAAGCTGGTGGATACTACTGGTGAGTACATGAAGCTTCCGTCAAGGTCTACCTGCTTGAGGCGATAATAAACATCTCCCGCGACAACTTCTTCATCGAGGAAGCTGTAAGCTTGTGGCTCATTGCTGTCTCCTGCACTGTACACCCGATCAAGGGACTCCCAATCTGTATCATTCTGAGCCCGCTGCACTTCAAAGTAGTCGCTACCAATCTCCGTAGCGGTAGACCAGTCTAACTGGACAGCTTTGCCCTCATTACGAGCAACAAAAGCAATGAAGTCAACGGGAAGGAGGGAGGAAGCATCAATTTGCTGGGAGGCAATACCGGGGCCGTTGATATTCAGGATAAGCTCAGCGCAGAGCAAATCGTCAACCGTGGCCGGTACGCTACAATTTGATTGATAGGCATTTCCAGTAGTGCTGGTCTGGCCAGTACCACCGCCATTATCCAATGGGAGAAACAATGTGCTCGTACCGCAGCCCAAATTGCCCTGGAGGGTATACAGCCCGCCGGCGGGAATGTTATTCCCCGTGAAGCTGATATCGTAATCAAAGACGATATCGTAGTTGTAACCGTTAGGACAAGGCGTATTCACCTGGACACCAACGGGCGTCAGCAAGATACTAATGGTGTAGCCATCAGTGGAGGTTACTTCAATGGCGTTTTGCGCAGAAAGTGACGGAAGGAAACCAAGGAGAAACAAAAAGAGGAAAGGTATAATTCGCTTCATGGGAGAAAAATTGAGTTTGCGATTAAGAAATTACAATTCACTCTTTTCGACGCAAAACAACCGATAAGTCACAAAAACATACCGTTCCTGTTCAAATTCATACCGTTCACATGATCTTAAGAACTATTACACTCGTGGTGTAACCTTCAAAGCTTACACTAGTCTCGGCTCATGATTTTCAATTTCCGGTTCCGTGTACGACGAAGACGTAGCAGACGTCTCACTTCCGCATAGATCAACCAGCAGCCGCAGATTACAGAGAGGGTAATGACGGTATATCCTTGCACTGAAACACAGCCTCCATCCTGGCAAAGCCAAGTACTCCCGCCGGTTTTGTTGACCATTGCCATCCCAGCAGTAATTCCTACCGGGACCATAAACAAACCAAGCCAGTTGGAGGGTATTTTTCTTAGAAGGGTAACCATCGCGTTTTGCTTTTCTCCTAAGTAGGGAAGAAAAACTATAAGCCTCCTTTTTTATCGATTAAACCGGATCAACGTACAACCACTGTCTTCTTAAGACTTCACCTCCACCACCTTAGTCGCCCCCATCATTTCATTGCGAAGCGCCGTCTGCCGGGCAACGTTTTTAGCCACCTTCATCCAGGCTTCGCGGATGGCGGTATTCTCTTTGTTGAGGAAAGCGGGCTTACCGTCGTCTCCGCCCTCGCGGATGGACTGAACGATGGGGATTTGGCCTAGCAGCATCGAGTTAGATTTCTTGGCGAGGGTTTTGCCGCCGTCCTTACCGAAGAGATAGTACTTGTTATCGGGCAGTTCAGCCGGGGTGAACCAGCTCATGTTCTCAACGACGCCGAGCACGGGTACCTGCACGTCGGGCAGGAAGAACATATTCATGGCCTTGATAGCGTCGGAGAGGGCCACGTCCTGGGGCGTCGTTACCAAAACAGCTCCGGTGACGGAGACGGTTTGGACGAGACTGAGCTGCACGTCTCCCGTGCCGGGGGGCAGATCGACGATGAGATAATCCAGCGGCGGCCAGACACATTCTTCGAGGAATTGCTTGATGATGCCAGAGAGTCTTGGGCCACGGAGGACGACCGCCTGCTCGGGCTCCACGACGAAGCCCGTACTCATGACGGGCATACCGTAAGCAAACAGCGGCTTGATCTTAGGCTTACCGTATACCTTTTCCACCTTGGGCTTCTGCCCCTGAAGGCCAAGCATCGTGGGTGCGCTGGGGCCGTATACATCGGCATCGAGTAAGCCGACGGTACCACCAAGCTCCTGAAGGGCGAGGGCGAGATTCACAGAGACCGTGCTTTTGCCAACCCCACCCTTGCCGCTGGCAACGGCGATGATGTTCCGTATGTGGGGCAAAGGATTTCCCTTTTTAGGCCCGCCACCCTGACCGGCAGCGGCCGTTGCACCAGGGTTTTGCATGTGGACGTGAACATTTGC
>CALIGP010000366.1 GCA_938021455.1 uncultured Lewinella sp.
ATAGCTATCGGGGCGGCCCCCGCTGAGCTTGCCGAAGTGCCTGCCTCAGATCCGGATTGGACAACCCAACCCTCTCCTCTGGTCAATATCAAGGTCAGCCCCAATCCCTTTGAGTACTACCTCAACGTCTCCCTGGAGCTAACGGATAGCTCAGAGCTCGACTTCTATTTATTGGATGCCAACGGTCAGCTACTCTACAGCTGGGAGCTTCAAGTTATGAATGGGAAGCAGCAACTTACGCTGGACCTGGAGGAAGACTCGCTCCCTGCCGGCGCTTATTTTCTTCGGGTGGTGAGGGATGATCAAATTCTGAAGACCATCACCCTTGTGCGCTAACAATAGCTCTAGGGCGCTTAGCCAAAATCATCCTTTTCCAACTCGCTAAAGTAGCCTTTCTCGATGCGCTCATCGCCGAGCAAATTCTTGGGCCACTTTATTCGATTCTTGAGATGATAAGTAGACAGGCGGTTGTGGTAGTAGTGCAGCATGGCAAAACTGTCGCTGACGAGCCTGCCCCGACGGTCCAGGTGCAGGGGCTTGTCAATGTGAAAAGTCCCCATGCTGTCAATAGCATACCGAACGATTTGCTCGGGGCTTTCGTGTAACTCCGGAGATACTTTTGCCTGGTCTTTTTCGGCCATGGTCAATAGCCGGTCCCTGATTTGGCCAACCACCTCATAAAGGGCTTCTTCCTGAAAGTAGAAGTCTTCCGCCGGTAAGCGAAGTAGCGCGTAAAGGTCCTGGTCAAAGAAGAACTTCTCCAACATGGCGAAGGCGGCGTAACTAACTAAATGACTCGGTAAAACGATTCCATCGGCATGGTACCGTTCAACGATGCGATCACCGAGCATACGCGTGTACTCGCTTTCCCGCTGATAGTCTTTATTGATCTCGCCGAATTGGTTGCGGAAATACTCGCGCGTACGCACCCGACGACCACTCTTACTGTAGCTCTTTCCGTCGACTCGTACCTGATTGCCGATCACGTCCATCGGCCGGCCCAACGAAATGGTGATGCTGTTCCCCTTGCTGAATACCCGCCAGATGAATTTCAGGATGGAACGCAGGGAATGGAAACTGTCCGTGGCTTTGATGTAACGGTCCTGACCTTCCTTACGCAGGTGCTGCTCAATTAAAAATTGAGCTTCCAGCACGAAGGGGTAGCTAAGGATGACCGGGACGATGAAAATTTTATCGTCTTTCCCCGCTGCGTAATGCTCTCGCTGTGCTTCTACGGCTGTGCCCAGTAGCCCAAGTTTTAGCTTGGTTTCCAGGGCGCCAGAGCGGGAACGGGTGCCCCCGGGGAAAAACAGACTGGGCACGCCGTGCATGATGATGAGTTTACTCATCGCCTTGAGCGTCGTCATGTAAATCGGATTCCGCTTTCTACGGTCAACGCGGTAGGCACCGAGCCGATTCATGAAGTAAGCGGTGTAGCCAGTGTTGTAGAGATTGAGACCTGCGCCAAAACTCATGGCTGGCAGACCGGCGACCTCATCTACGGCGTATCCAATCAGGATGCTGTCGAGGTTGCTAAAGTGCGTAGGCACAAAGACGACCGTTCCCAGTTTGCTCAGTTCTCTTACCTGTTCTACGTATCCGCGAACAATAAGCTTCTCCTGCAATAATATTTTTTTGGAAAAGAGACTGCGGAAGCTTCGTCCGTCCGCTGCGTTGAGCAGTCGACCAAAGAAGAAGCGGAGGAACCTGCGCGCAAAACGGAAGGTGGGGATCTTGAAATGTCCTACAATCTCGTCAGCGTATCGATGCACGATCCGTCCCAGGATGTTGCGGGCGGCGTTTTCCGCCGTTGTTTCTTCCTGCTCGTCCAGCGAGCGGGTGGCCAACATTTTGGTGAGCCTTTTCCAGTATCGCCGCTCCTGCGGAGGGTCAACTTTCCAGGGTTCCTCTTTGGTGCGCCGTTGTTCGCTAAAGAGCGTTTTGCTCAATAAGTCCGTCAGACTTTTGCCGTGTTCTTCCAGAATCCGGCCATAGCTTTCTTCTTCCAGTTCTTTGACAAAACCCTCTCGTTGGTCGTGAATCTTAAAGATTCCCCAATCCTCAACCTCTGGCGAAATGTGGTCATATTCATGACCGCTGTGTTCGAAGACGGAGCTGGCCGTCTCGGGCGTAGAAGGATGGGTATTTGTGGTGGTGTCTGACACGTGGCGAAGGTACGGAAATAAGAAGTTTACTTCGGCTCCTTGATGAAAGGCCAATTCATTCCTTCGAGGGTATCCGCAAAGAACTGAATAACTTCTTCCCGGCCTTGCCCGTTGTTGGCGCTAGTCACGAATATGGGGGGCAGTTCTTCCCAAGTCTCCAGAAGCTTCGCTTTGAAGTCTTCAACGCTTCCTCCCTCCCGTGATTTCTTTCGATCGATTTTAGTGAAGGTAATGACGAATGGTACCCGGTTTTCGCCGAGCCAATTGATAAATTCGAGGTCGATAGTCTGAGGAGGCACGTTAGCGTCGATCAGCACGAAAGCACAGACCATTTGCCCTCGGTGCAGAAAGTAGTTCTCCGTACGCGATTCCCATTTGGCGCGGGTTTTTTTACTACGCTTAGCGTATCCATAGCCGGGCAGGTCAGTAAGGTTCCAGCTATTATTGATCAGGAAGTAATTAATCAATTGGGTCTTACCGGGTTTGCCAGAGGTTTTGGCCATCTCCTTCCGTTGAGTCAGCATATTGATCAGGCTGCTCTTGCCTACGTTGGAGCGGCCGATAAAGGCAAACTCCGGCAGGTTGCCTTTGGGGGCCTGGCTTACCCTAGCGTGAGAGGAGGAGAACTTGGAATAAGAAATGTCTGGCATCAGTAGTGCTTGAAAGAAGGGAAACGTTTGGTGCTGCGATAGAGTTGGTTGCTGAAACAGGACGATTAGTCGGGCGCTACCGCAGGTGCAATAATAGGGTTGAGGAGCATGGTAAGCAGAGGTAAAGATCGCTATCTATTCCTTCGTCGTCGCTTTTTCTTGTTTCGTCGACTCTATTTGCGGGAAGTGAAGGGTACACCGATACTTGTATCATCAACCAATAACAATAGAATAATAGAACAATGATTTGGCAAAACTTTATGCTCGCGCTCGGTAAATATTTTCAGTTCAGTGGTAGAAGCCGTCGTTCGGAATTTTGGGGCTTCCTGCTGGTAACGTTCTTGTTTACTGGAGCAGCAATGTTTTGGGACAATGTCTTTTCCAGAAACGGAGATTTCTTCGAAAGCATGGTCGACCTGGCTTTCCTCATTCCTTCGATGGCCGTAAGTGCCCGACGCTTACATGACACTGGCCGCAGCGGCTGGTGGCAGTTAATTGCCTTCACGGGGATCGGCCTCATTTTGCTGGTCATTTGGTGGTGTCAAGATAGTGACCTGGACCATAATGACTATGGCGATAGCCCGAAGTACGGCATAAGTGAAGATGATAAGACCTATTCAGAAGATCAGATTGTTTAAGTCTCTCATGACCACCTGAACCCCCTTTACTAAAACTCATAACCTGCCCCGATTCTGCTTTTGTAGAATTGGGGTGTTTTTTATGCGAAACTTTCTTTTATCCCTTGATTCGCGCTATTAGTGTTTACTAATAATCCTCATCTTCGAAGTAGTCTTCCTTTTCTTTGAACTTCCCGATGTCCCTTCTTTCCCGCTTAGTTGGCCGGCCAGCTCCTTTCTCCCTAAACTCTCCTCCAGACTTACCGATAAACCAGTCTTTGTACTTCGTCTTCTCCTCAGCGGGGGTCTTGTCTTCATAGCAAGTCACGGCAATGGGGGCACCAACTCGCTTCTCGATGAGCTTGAGGCACTCGTAGGTCATGTTAAAACCGTTTTTCTGCACGGTCAGGATGTCTCCTACGGTAATTGAATAGCTTGGCTTAACGATCTTATCATTCACCCGTACCTTACCGGCACGGACTACGTCTCCGGCCAAGGTCCGACTTTTGAAAATACGAACGGCCCAAAGCCATTTATCAACGCGAACTTTATCCATTGCAATAATAAAGTTTTTCCGGCCTGGAAAGTTTCGCCTACGGGCCTGGAACTACTGCTTAGACCAGCTATTTTTTTCTGTCTTTCCACACCACAAAGGCATTGAAAACCATTTACTAAGTTAGTAACCCATTACCTTCGCTTCTGATATGCGACATCTACCCATTTTACTCCTGCTCTGTTCCTTGTTTTTTGCTGCTTCCTGCAAGGAAGAAGTCGAGCCCGCCGCGGACTTTTCAGCTGATCTTGCTTTCTTCCCGTTAGAGCTGAACCGTCCCGTTTATTATCAAGTAGACAGTATCGTTGTGTTCAATACGGTGGGAGGAATTGTCTATGATACCGCTACTGCTGAGGTAAGAGAAACCTTGGTGGAAGAATTCGATGCGGAAGACGGTACCTCCACCTTCCGGGGTGAAAGATGGCAGCGTAGCACACCAACGTCTCCCTGGGTATTTCTCCAGAGCTACACGGTCAGTAGAACCGGGAGGGTTGCTAGCCGCCAGGAAGACAACCTCTTGTTCACCAAACTAGTATTCCCCATAGCGGATGGTCGCAGCTGGGACGGAAATTCTGCCTTTGACCCGATGAGAGAGTTCGTCCTTGGCGGGGAGTTTCTTTCCATTTATGAAGGTTGGCAGTACAGCTACGAGACTACGGAGGCCAACGTTACCCTTTCTACTGGTGTTACCCTAGAAAACACGATTGTTGTTGAGCAGGCGGATGTTGATAATCTGATCGATCGCCGAATTGCTTTTGAGCGCTATGCGCCGGGAATTGGGCTTGTGGAGCGATTCATCGACGCCCGGGCCACACAATGCAGGACCTGCTGTAGTTTAGACTTTGCCTTATGCAATGGCTTACCCTGGGGTGAAAAGGCAGAGAAGGGTTTCCTGATTAATCAAACATTTTTAAGAGCCGAGTAAACGGATATATCCTTTATTATGAATCTAATTGAGATTGGCTGGACGGGAAGATCCCACGGCTTAAAGGGGGAGATAAAGCTTCGGGTAAAGGATCTCTTTGAAGAAGACCTGTTAGCAGCCAAATCACTGCTTATCGGAGATCCGGCGGTACCCTACTTTGTGGAACATTTACGTGGTGGAGGTGCCATTATTGCCAAATTTGAAGGTCTCGATAATCGGGAGCAAATAGGCCTACTCAGCAATAAACCACTCTGGCTATTGGAGAGTCAGGTTAGTGAGAAAGAGGAAGTCCCCGAAACCCCCTATGATGTGATCCTCGGGTACACCATTATGGCACAGGATTATCCGCCCTTAGGACCCATTGAGGCTATCGTGGATATGCCCCAGCACTACCTGGCGGAATTGACCCACGAGGGCAAAACCATTTACATTCCCCTGCATGAAGATCTTATTGTTGTGGTAAAAGAAGAGGAGAAGCTGCTGGAAATGGTCTTGCCGGAGGGGCTGCTAAGTTTAGGCTAGTATGGTCCCTTAGTCGATTTCGCTACCTTAAAACTTCAACGATATTACCCCGCTGTTCTGCGACGTGCGCCAGTCCGGCGTCCAGGCCTTTGCCGTAATCGTGCATGATGGTTTCCGGCGTATTGATATAAGTGCCGGTTTCCAGAAGATGGGGTGGAGAGAGTTGAGTAACCTTCAGGTCTTTTGGTGGACGGTCCGCATAATCTGCACAGGCGTTATAAACGGCGTATCCTTCGTCTACGACTTGCTTCATGATGGGGTCCGCCCGGTAGTAGTAGCCCCCGAAGACATCGGACCAGCTGCGGGTGAAACGCATGGTTTCCGGCCAGGTTCTTAGCACCAGGGCCTTACGTACGCCTTGTTCATAGGCCCACTTCAGGGGGATGGGGTCGCTGCAGCCGCCGTCTATGTAAGCCCGGCCCTCGAATTCATGATGGCCTTTAGTGAAGAAGGGGAGTGCCGAGGAGGCGATGATGGCATCCAGCCAGTTGTCTCGGGTAGGTTGCAGGTAAGCGGGCTTGCCGGTTAGTTCGTCGGTGGCAACAAAGTGTACGGGGTGGCGGAGGGCTTCCTTCATGGCGGCCAAGAGGTCAAAGACGATCTTCTCGCGAGCTACGGCGGCGATGATGTCGAGGTCCATGAAACCCTGTTCGGAGAAGGTCCGGCTAAAGGAGGTAAATTTCTCGTTACGAGTAAGATGTAGTAGGGAGTTGAGTCCAAAGCGATATTGACCACTCAGAAAATAAGATAGGGCAATGGCTCCTCCGGATACGCCAATGTAGCGATTGAATGGCCGGTAGCCGGCAATTTGAAAAGCATCCAGAATACCGGTGGTGTAGGCGGATTTGAATCCGCCGCCTTCAATAATGAGTGCTGTGTCTTTCTCTACGTTTTCCATCAGCAACTAGGCTAGATTCCGGTAGGCCGCCATTTGGCGGGCAATGTACTTCCCAATGATGTCGAATTCGAGATTCACCTTTGCACCTGCGGTGAGCGCCCCAAAATTGGTATGCTCGTAAGTGTAGGGAATGATGGCTACCTTAAAGGTTTCTCCGACGGGCTCTACTACCGTCAGCGAGACCCCATTGATACAAACGCTGCCCTTGTCCACCAGCAAGGTTTCCGGACTCGGCGAGTAGCGAAAAGTGAAGTACCAGCTGCCACCAGCTTCCTCTACCCGTAAACATTCTCCTACGGTATCTACGTGGCCCTGCACGATGTGTCCGTCCAGGCGAGCACCCGCCTGCATGGCGCGTTCGAGATTAACACGGTCGCCTTCTTTCCAGCTGCCCAGCCTGGTACGATCCAGGGTTTCCCGGATGGCAGTGACGGTATGTGTCCGTTCCGTCAGCTCCACTACCGTAAGGCAAACACCGTCGTGGGCAAGACTCTGATCAATCTTGAGCTCGTCGCTAATGTTGCTTGCCACCGTGAAGTGGACGTTGTCTTCTTCGCGTTCAATGCGGGTAATCGTGCCCGCCGATTCGATGATACCAGTAAACATGGTGTTTCTTTTTTAGGGCCTACTCTGAAGGATATTCCGAGCACTTTAAGCCATCTGCTTTCCGATAAACAGCCCGACTGCGGAATAGATTTAACTAATCACCACCGATTTAAAATCAAAGGGAACATTGATCACTACTGCCCGCTTACCGTAGAAGATACCGGCGGTTTGCTTACGACCATCTACGACTACTTTGGTAGGCGGCTGGGAAAGCCCAACGAAGCGAATCTGTGCTCGTTTAAAGCTGGGGTTGAAATCTCCTTCGACGGATTGCGTCAGGGAAAGTTTTTTGCCGGAACGACTCGTTTTGTAGGTTCTCAGGGTGTACTGCCCAGCATCGTGGCCATAGCCGTCGCCAGCGTCCCAATACAGTTGACTCTTACCACTTTTAGCCGCAAATACACTCAGCTCCAGATCACGGAGTTTATGCATCTCGCCAGTGTTTTGCACTACGTCTACGGTTGGTAGCGTGGCTCCGGCCCGCACAAATAAGGGGATCCGATCGGCCTTGGTTTTGACCCGAAGTCGCTTACCACCAGTATGGAAATCGCCTGACCAAAAGTCATACCATTCTCCCTTCGGCAAGTAAACCTGTAGGCTTTTAGCTCCTTCAGTTAGTATCGGACAAACAAGCAAATCGTCTCCGTAGAAAAATTGATCGCCGAACTTCTGGCATTGGGGGTCTTCCTGATCGTAAAAGAATAGATTACGCAGCACGGGTTTACCCGTTTGAACGTGCTGCCGGAAAGCCGTGTACAGGTAAGGAAGCAATTGGTAGCGCATTTCAATCGCTTTTCTATTATGCTTGGTCGCCTCCTTGCCGTGTACCCAGGGTTCCTGATCTTGTCGGTTGAGTTCTTCTGCTTTCTTGACTTCGTCTGCTTCGGCTTCCGCCGCACCGTCAGTATTGTTACCCATGCTGTGGACGCGCATCACGGGATGAAAGACGGCCAGCTGCAACCAGCGGGTCATCATTTCCGGGGTAGGATTGTCTACGAAACCACCAATGTCAGTTCCCACCAGACTGTAACCGCTGATGGCAAGACGCAGACACTGCCGGTTGGCGATCTGCAGATGCTCCCAGCTGGCGATGTTATCGCCAGTCCAGAGGGCAGCGTAGCGCTGCCCGCCACTGAAACTCGCCCGCCCCAAAAGGAAGGGACGCTTAGCGGGTTGCAATGCCTTCAGGCCGTCATAACTGGCCCGGGTCATCTGCATACCGTAGATGTTGTGGGCTTTCTTATGATTGGTGGGCGCGCCATCATAATCGTGTCGGACGTCGTCCGGAAAGGTAAGGTTGTTGACCTTAAACATGGCTGGCTCGTTCATGTCGTTCCAGAAGCCGCTCACGCCTTGTTCGTTGTAGAGTTCTTTGTAGAGCGGTCCCCACCAGTCGCGGACTTTAGGGTTGGTGTAATCCGGCCAGACACATTCCGGTGGCCAGACGGGGCCAACCATCGGTTCGCCAGATCCCCGCTTACAGAACACATCGTTTTTTACACCATCGGCGTAGATGGGGTAATCTTCATCTACTCGGATGCCCGGATCGATCATCACAACGGTATGAAAACCGTCTTTTTTCAGGTCACCGATCATCTTTTTGGGATCGGGAAAGTGCTCTTTATTCCAGGTGAAGCAGCGGTAGCCGTCCATGTAATCGATGTCGAGATAAATCGCATCGCAGGGGATTTTCTTGCTGCGGAAGCTGGCGGCCAGATCCCGAACCCGCTGCTCGGGGTAATAGCTCCAACGGCACTGATGGAAGCCCATGGCCCAGAGAGGCGGTAGTTCCGGGGTGCCGGTCAGCTGGTGATAGCGGGTGGCTACTTCGGTCAGCCCGGGGCCGTTGATGAAGTAGTAATCGAAGTCTCCGCCATCGGCCCAGATGGTCGCTACGCCCTTCTTTTTGGAGTTGAAGTCGAAATGAGAGCGATAGGAGTTGTCCAGGAACAGGCCGTAGGCGTGTCCATTACGCAGCCCGTAGCAGAAGGGGATCGAACGATAAAGTAGTTTTCGGTCCTTACCGTAGGCGAAAGCATCTTCGGTGTAATTAGACCATTCGGAGCCTTGCAGGTCGGTGCCCCAGGCTTTATCGCCCAACCCGTAAAAGGCTTCCTTCTTATCGGTTTCGAACTGTAGCCGAACCTGATGTACTCCTTCCAGTAGAGTCGAGCGTCCGTAAAAGGAGTCGTGCATCTGATGCAGGACACTCCCGGATTTTCGATCAGTAATGGAAATCGTTCCATCGGCTGCGCTAATGCTGATGCTCAGCGATGCCGTATCGATGGTATACTTACCCTTACTTTTTGTGAGTTTTCCCTTGCCAGAGGGGCGGGCATCTTCTGCCCGGGCGTAGCTAAAGTCTCTTCCCGCTTTGCCTACCGTGAAGCGAAAACGGATGTTATCATCACTCCAACATTCAATGCGCAGGCACGCTTTTCCCTCGCTTTTTAGCTCAAAAGAATAGTCTCCGTCAGCGACTACGTCACTTACTTTCCCGACTCGGTGCTCGGTGTAAACATCGTCAAATCGGTCGGTTCCCGTTGCGTCTTTGGAGCTCGTCAAATGGGATGCCGGGGCAAAGGCGTCAGCGACCTTTTTCTTTATCTTGGGCATAGTAGCTTGTATTGGCCCGCAAGGTAGGAAATAGTAGTCTTGTAGTTCGATGGTCTTGTGGGCTGCCGCATTTTATGGGCAGCAGCCCACAAGACCACCAGGCTACTCATTAAGCTTCCAGTCATACTCCTTGAACCCAATCTCCGTACCCTCAGCAATTGGCGTTTTCAGATACTTATTGAGATATGCCCTAAGATCACCAAAGTCTTCTCCGTACCAATCGAAAATTTTGGAGACTTTGACGTCGCCATCTGTTTGGTTGTAGGCGGGGTTATTAACGAAGCGTCGGGTCCCACTTTCCAGCATCGCATTAAGGTTTGCAGCGGTAAATGCCTGGTTGGGGATGGGGGGGCAGGAGGTTGCGGCGCAGTTGACGGCAAAGTGGATGCGAGGTTCTTTATAGCGCGGCCGAATAATGTCGTGCTCGATGTTATTGAGGCTGTAGCTTTTGCCGTCCAGCGTAATCCATTTGACTTTCCAGGGATCTCCACCATCCAGGTCGGTAATGCTTTTGAGCGGGTAATCCTTGAGAATGCGTTTGATGGTGAAAGCGTTATAGGTATTGATCCAATAGGCCAGAGAGGTTTTACTGCCCCAGCCGCTTTGCGGGGTAGATTCAGCGAGTTTAGCCAGATAGGCATCGAGTGTAGCTTCGTCTTTTTTGAAGCCGGCATAGTTGACTTTACCCGAAGAGGTTACGTGCTTTTGCAGCAAGCTATTCCAGGCGGTGTGATCGGGAGCGGTTGGTTTGGCGGGAGGGGCTGGCGCTTCGATGGGGACTATTTTGGGCACTTCGGTAAGCTCAGCAGGAGCCGCGGTCGCAGGTGCAGAGGGAGTTGAAGGAGCTGTGGCGGCCGGTTTGGCCGGCGTAGCCGCCGGTGCGGGAGGGGCGGGCTTCACGACGGGCTTGTCTCGCGTCACCGTCGCATCTTTTGCCGGCTTCTTTATGGTTTGGACTTTTGGCGCTGTCGCAGGTTTAATAACTTCTTGCTCCGGGACGGTTGGTGCCTCAGGTGTTTCTACCTCAACGTCGAGTTCTTTCAATTCGGTTGTCTCGACTGTTGGCGCTTCAGGAGAAGCATCTACGGAGCTACCTTCCTGAACGGTAACTGAAACGGGCGTTTGCTCGCTGTTACAAGCTGCCAGGAATAAGAGGCTCAATAGAAGGGGGAATACTCGTAAGTAGGACATAGTTGTTGCTTGAAATGGGGTGTTGACACTATAACGCGAGTATTGGGCCTTTGGGTCTGTCTCTTTTGCAGGAATGGTCGGGATGCGGCGTATTGGGGGAGAGTGCAGCGCTTAGTACTACCTGATTTTCTCCGAGACCACGGAGTGGTTGAACATCCTTAGCCCCGGATGTAGTCGCATAGCGACGAAATCCGGGGTAAAGGATAAGAAGATAGAGCACGGCGCTTAGCGCCGTATTGGCATGGATGACCATCTTCACGTGGGGTTAAAGCTCACTTCGCGGCCTTTACCCCACGTTAAGGATCTTCGACCACTCCGT
>CALIGP010000367.1 GCA_938021455.1 uncultured Lewinella sp.
GTAAACGGCAAGTGGACGGAGTTTGAAGAAGTACCCGAAGAACCCCTCGAACTGGAAATTCCTTACGAAGAACTGCCGCCGGAGCCGGAACCGCTGTCTCGAAACGATAAGAATGGGACGGAGTATGATGAGTTGTTTGACTGAGGGAAACCTCTCCCCCGGCCCTGACTGATAAAACCTCTCCCCCGGCCCCTCTCCAGAGGAGAGGGGAGACATGGATGCTCGCTTCACTCGTAAAAAGAACTCTTAGCACAGCAAGAACCAAGACCGAAGAAACAACTCACGAGCGAAGCGAGCAGAGCCGTCTCCCCGCCGTCTCCCCTCTCCTCCGGACCTCGAAGCAGGCTTGTAGAGCCAGCGGAGAAGCCGAGAAGCGAAAGGGGTTGGGGGAGAGGTTTCCTAACTAACCCAAGCCTATCTTACTCCTACCAATATTCTCCCTCACCCTCGCCTACCTCCTCTGGCAGCTACGCAACTACCGCAGGTGGCGTATCATTGCGGGGCAGGAAAGGGGAGGGGAACAGTCACCTTTTTTCGCCATCCTCATCCCTTTTCGGAACGAGGCGGAGAACCTGCCCGCGCTACTGGCTTCCCTGTCGGCGCTGGAGTATCCGAGGGAGCGGTACGAGGTGGTGCTGATCGACGACCATTCGGAAGATGATGGGGAGGGCGCGGTCGCAGGTGCCATGAGCCCCCTGCCCGGGCCTGAGGCCCGGGTCCCCCGAGGGGGGAGGTTGAAGGAGCAGGGTAGCCTAATTAATGTCCGACTCCTCTCCCTCAAGGATCACCTGAACGGCAGGCAAGTCATCGCCCACAAGAAAGAGGCGCTGGCCTACGGCATCGCCAATACGACGGCTGATCTCATCTTTACTACCGACGCCGATTGCCAGCTTCCCCCGAATCTTCTAACGGATCTTGCTGCTGCCTTCCGTCCGGAGGTGAGTGTTGTCCTCGGTCCCGTGCTCATCCATCCGGCGGACGACTTCCTCTCCGGCTTTCAGGCCCTCGACTTTGCGGGCTACCAACTCTATACGGCCGCCTGCGTGGCCGGCGGCGCGCCGACGCTGGCTAACGGGGCGTGCTTTGCTTTCCGCCGGGAGACCTTCCGGGCGGCCGGCGGCTACGCCGGCGTGGATCACCTCCCCTCCGGAGACGATGTGCTCCTTCTCCACAAGTTCAACGCCCTTGGCGTTACCGCCGCCTGGAAGCCCGGCCCCGCCGTGGTCACGACTCGTCCGGTTGGCTCCTGGTCCGGCCTCTGGCGGCAACGCCTCCGCTGGGCGGGTAAGGCTGGCGACTACGTTAGTCCCGAGCTTCAATTCGGGCAGGCACTGACCTGGGGGCTCTGTGCCGCCATCGTAGTCTCGCTGCCGCTGGGGATCTGGCTTCCAGGCCTGCTGTGGGCGGGGCTGTTGGCCTGGGCCACCAAGGCCATCATCGACTTCGTCCTCCTGCGAGACATCGCCCGGCACTATGGGCAAGGGAATATCCTTCGTTGGTATTCCCTCACGGCACTGTTGTATCCTTTTTATCTCTTTGCGGTGGGGCTGGCGGCTCTGTTGGGCGTAAAGGCAGGGTGGAAGGGGCGGTAGCGGTACCGGCAACTTTAGTCGCTGGAGGGAAGTCTTTAGGTTCAGGTCTTCTTATCATCCAAACCACTCTGACTTAGGTCTATAGCAGGAATATTAAAATCATCGGCGGTATACCAAATGTAAGGATAGCCTCTCGCCTCCGGTCGCCGAGCGGCATCTCCATTAGGGCAATCGCAAGGTCACCGGGCGCTCAAAGAACTTCAGGAATTCCGCCTTCGGCTCCACGCCTGAAGCCGCTTTGAGACCCTAAAACCTACGTGTAGGCCGCTCAAAGCGGCCATTCCCGGAGCGGAGCGTAGGATAAAATGGTTCTTTCCCTTCGGGGCTGCTGCGCGGTGAGCGGCCGAGCCTTGACCTTGCGATTGCCCTGGCATCTCCATCCTCACAGGTGATGAACCATCATCTGCTACGATCATTTTCCGTCAATGTATTGTCGGGATTATGTGCATTTTGAATCCTAACTATAGCAAGGATCAGAAAGGCTAAGGAAAAACATTCAACGATAACTCTTCCCCAATGCCAATAGCTCCAGGTTGTTAGTTCAATTTTAAGTGCTTCCTCACTAAGTGACGTTTGGTAAAAGAGTTCGTTGGCATCTTTGAAATAAATATAAAAAGAAGAGACAAAAAGCAAGGCTAATAAAGACGAAATAATCGAGAGTTTTAATGCGTCTGAATTAATTGTCTTTGCATAAATAGAGATGATAATCGGAATTAAAGCCGCAATGATCGTCAGAACAGTATAGAACTTACCAATTGAAGGGCCAAACTCATTATAGTAGGAATGAAACTCAACTGGGCTTAAAGATTGCCAATAAGGCAGCAGGAGGGCACCTTCTGTGATTTGGCTGCCAATGAAAATGGAAAAGATGGCTACTGAAATAAAGGATAGGTAGTGTTTCATTATTGGAATTTCGTTGGACAATGGAAGTGAAGTTCAGCGCGCACGCTAAATGTAGGGGTTATACCGTAGAACAGGTCAAACTTTAACCGCCGCAGAATCAGCGAATGAGGCCCGGTCGAATTTGCCTCCGGCAAAGAGCGGGTAGCGGCCTGCCCTGACCGAAAGGTTAGGTCTTGATTCGCGTTATTAATCCTAATCTACCTTCTTTGCTTTCACGGTCTTCTCCTTGCACCTGCGGCCGCGCCCCAAAAACTATTCCGTAGCCGTATTTATACGTTTATAAACGTAAGTATGCGTATAAATTACGACTAAGTCCTGCAGGCCGTCTCTCCTTTGCCGGAAACGACGACAATGGAACGCTTATTGATCAGTAAGGAATGGGACGGTGATTTCGCCAGCTACAGCTTCAAGCCTAAGGGTTACGTAGATAACTTTTACGAGCGGACCGCAGGAATGATGGGTATCGGCTTCGATAAGCGTCGGAAACGATGGACAGCCCCCGCACGGAAAGAAACCCTGGAGTACCTGAGGGCTACCTTCGGGGCGGATTGCCTCGTCTGGTCAGGTGGGGGAGTGGCGGGCAGTAATGTGCCGAGCCGGCCCCGGCCGGCTATACCCCGGCAGCCTTCGTCCCGCCCTCCAGCGACTTCTCCTCCAAAAGCGTTACCCGAACACTGGAGAAACGCCCTGCACCGGACGGAAGAACAGTTAAAAGTGCGCCGGTATAGCTGGCGGACGGTGAAGAGTTATCTCAGCCATCTGAAACGCTTTCTGGCTGATCATTCTCAACTGACCCTGGAGCAGGTGACGAGTGAAGTGATTCGGACTTACATCGTAAAGCGGACTGCGGCCGGAAACTATTCGGAAGCGACACAGAACCAGCTGCTGAACGCGATAAAATTTTGGTTGGAGCAGGTGGAAGGTAGAGAAAAGGCATTCATTCAACTACGTCCTAAAGAACCGAAGAAGCTTCCCGGGGTATTGAGCATGGAGGAAGTAAGCCGGCTTTTTCAGGCTACGGATAATTTAAAGCACCGGTGTATCTTGAAGACTATTTACAGTGGAGGATTACGATTAGGAGAGCTTTGTAATCTCAGGATTCAGGATATTCACTCGGACCGGAAGCAAATTTTTGTTTCCAGTGGAAAGGGAAAGAAGGATCGGTACACTACGCTTTCGGATAGTTTGCTGGTGGAACTTCGAGAATATTTCAGGGAGTACCGACCGTCCTACTGGCTATTTGAAGGACAAAGTGGTGGGCAGTATAGCCGTAGAAGTGTACAGGCCATTCTGCGCAAGGCGGTGGATAAGAGCAAAATCAACGCGCACGCTACGGTGCACACCTTGCGCCATAGCTACGCTACTCATCTCCTTGAAAGTGGGACGAGCCTGCGTCATATTCAGGATCTTCTCGGGCACGCCAGTAGTAAGACAACCGAAATCTATACCCACCTTAGTAATGAGGAACGGCAACGGATCATCAGTCCGCTGGATCGTTTAAACAGGGATCATAAAAAGTGATGCAAAAATCCAGTATTTCCTGAAAATCGATAGTGGAAAGTTGCGTCAACAGTACCAAATATGGCTCTGTAACCGTAAATTGTGCTGTTCACGTCACTCATTTGCCGAAGTTGCGGTTTCCCACCGGAATTTGGTCTTGTAGGCGCACTTTAGTGGTTGAGATATTGGCTGTATGTG
>CALIGP010000368.1 GCA_938021455.1 uncultured Lewinella sp.
ACGCATAGCGTCTCAACCAGGGTCTACCCATGCCAAGCAACCATTTTTGCACCTGCGTCCGCGCCCGACAAAACATTCTACACCCCATTATCATTAACAAGCCGTACAACAATAAGGGTTACCTTCGCATCTATAGACTCAAGAGATGAAAAATCAACGATCTTCAATCTGGACACCGCTCCTATTTGCACTTACACTGGCCATTGGACTCTTTTTCGGGTATCGGCTTCAAAGCAATGCTCCTTTGCTGGTCAGCGGTGGAAACGAAGGTGCTTCTGGTAACGGAAGAGTAGAAGAATTACTTCGGTACATCGAAGCGCGGTACGTTGATGCGCCGGAAACAGATGAGTTGTACGAAGCCGCCATTTCAGCGGTTATCGATGAACTGGACCCCCACAGCAGCTATATTCCCGCCGAGCAATTGCAGGCGCTAAATGAATCCATGGAAGGGAACTTCGAAGGCATTGGCATTGAATTCCTGGTAGTGGACGACACCATCACGGTGGTCTCTACCTTACCCGATGGCCCCAGCGAAACGGCTGGGCTCCTACCCGGCGATCAGATCATTATGGTTGAAGACAGCATGGTCACTGGCGTCAACGAATTCAATATCGACCCGGCCAGCCTGATGCGGGGCGTGAGCAACACCGACGTGAGTATCAGCGTTCGCCGTCCCGGCGAGCCGGAGCTGAAGGGCTTCACCATTACCCGTGCCCCCATCCCGGTATACAGCGTAGACGCTGCCTACAAACTCAATGATAAAACGGCCTACGTAAAGATCAATCGCTTCAGTGCTACTACCTACGACGAGTTCGTCAAAGCCCTCGAAGAACAGATGGAAAAAGGAGGCGCTGAGCACCTCGTCATTGACCTGCGCGACAACCCCGGCGGTTACCTCCAGCAAGCTACCAAAATGCTAAGCCAACTCTTCCCCCAAAAGGGAGAATTACTGGTGTACACCCAGGGGCGGAACTCCCGTCGGGTGGATTACAAAACAAACGGTCGGGCTTTTTACAACATCCGCGACGTAGCGGTATTAGTAGACGAAGGCTCTGCCAGTGCCAGTGAGATTTTAGCCGGTGCCGTGCAGGATCATGACCGAGGCATTATTGTGGGCCGCCGCAGTTTCGGTAAGGGCCTCGTACAGGAGCAATACCCGCTCAGCGACGGGTCCGCCCTCCGCCTCACCGTTGCCCGCTACTACACTCCTTCCGGCCGGAGCATCCAACGCTCTTACGACGAAGGTGAGGAAGAATACCGGGGAGATATCAACGAGCGCTTCGACAGCGGAGAACTCTTCGACGGCGAAAATGATGATCGGGATAGTTCCGTGATTTACTATACCGATACCGGGCATCCCGTATTTGGCGGCGGCGGTATTACACCGGACTACTTCGTTCCGCTGGACACCAGCCTGAACAACGAGACTTTCCTTCGCCTTCGGCAGGAAGTTCCGGCCTACATCTTCCAGTACGTCCGTCGTCATCCCGAACTAAAGCAATTCAAAACGCTTGACGATTACATCGCCCGTTTCCAACCTGATCTCGACGAGATCATCCCCGGCCTAACCGCCCGGGCTATGGTTGACTACGAAGGCGCGCTCGAAGATATGCCCGCCCGCCTGCGGCCGGAACTTTCGCTCTTCTTCCGTGCCCGCCTGGCGCGACAGTTGTTCGATGGCTCCGCTTTCTTTCAGGTCCTTAATGAAGAAGACCCGATTGTGATCGAAGCGCTTCGCCTGCTCGATAAGGAAGACCCCATGGCGGCCGCTCGGGCTAAAAAAGGGAATGGACTGTAGAACGCCCAGCCCCTTACTCCCTTATTAATTTCCCCCCTTCGCCCCCGGAATTACCGGTACTGCCTCTATCAAGATGCGCGGCACCGCCAATCGTGCTGCCAGCGGACGGCGACACAGTGAGTATCCATCTTTTACGGGCAGACACACCTCCACGCGCAGGGGCATCGTCATCATGTTACGATCATCGATATCTTTAAGGAGCCAAGTACGTTCGCTTTCCAGGACGACGTTGAGCGTCGTCCGGCGATCATCGTAAGTGGCAGAAAGGAGCCTGACGTCAAGCGGGTTGTCGGCGTAGCCAGCGGCAATCTCCGTCGCTTCGAACTTACCATTAGGATCAAGCGGATTATCGCGGTCGTTCACATTGAGGGTCAGGTGCCACTGAAAGGCATACTGTCCGTTATTCTTCCGTTGTAGCTCAAAGCGGGTGCCCGCCAGATCTACCAGCGGGTGGGTGGAGGTGGGCAGCCGCTGCGAAACGGGGATGCGCAGGTCGGGCATTCCGTTGCGGGCAGGGAGTACCAGCTCGTAATTGAGGGGGACGACTTCGATGGCACCGAGGTTCTCCGGCAAAAAGAGCTCTGGCGAAGTATTACCGCCGATCGCGAAGGATAGCCCGGCGCTTCCTGATGTAGTAACCTGAAGACTGGGAACACCCCGGTAAGCACCACCCCGAAGATTGTCTATTTGCCAACCCGCGCCAGCTAAGCCAGCGGGTAATCCACGCACACTTACGGCGTGCCGGTGGCTACCGCCCTCGCGTAGCGGGGCCGGGTGAGCCTTGTCCAGTTCCACCAGCGGTGTATAGCGAAAATAGTTACTGATCTCCTCAGGGGATGGCAGCCGGGCGTAGAGCCGGTCGCGTTGATAAGGCCCCTCGAAGTCGGTGTAGACGATCGTTTCCCAGTCGGTACCGTTGAAAGCATTCTGGCTGGTACGGCCGCGGGTCGCGGCAGCCTTGAGCCCACCGGCAAGCGGAAGGGAGACGTTAACGCCGAGCGTTTGCTCGGTCTTGGAGACTTCCGCCGCATCGGTCAGGTGCTTAACCATCACGCCTTCAAACTGGGTGAGGTAATAGGCCCGGCCAGCGTATTCCGGATGGTCCTGGTAGAAGCGCCAGAGGGTGGCCATCAACTCGGTGGTACGGGCGTCGTTGGCGGCCAGTACTTCGGCGAGGGGGCTCACGAAGCTACCGGCCATGGCAACGACGGTACTGTTGCGGCGCTCATCCGTGTTCAGGGCGGCGCTGAAGGCGACGTAGGGTGGCTTCAAGCCGGCATCGAGACTGGCCTTCAGGTAGCCGCTACAGTTTTTGGTAAGTAGGAAGGCATCGAAGCCCGGTCGGGGTTGCGGCGTAAGATCAATACCCACGGCTTTGTTAAACAACAGCTGATCGGCCCGGTACTGGATTTTATCCAGTGGGAAGCCCGTTTCTTCGTCGGTAAAAATGTAGCTCAGCAGGTTACCACCGTTGATGTCGGCCCGTTCCACGCGGGTGCGCAGGCTACGTTTGCCGAGGAAGCGGTCGATGGTGGGCGGAGTATAATCCCGTTTGGAATTCGGTTTGGTGAAGCCGCAAAAGTCGTAGTGGCGTTGAAAGACATCCTGCAGTGCATTGCCCAGGGTGGTGCGGCCGTAGGCGCGCTCGGGGGGCCAGACGGGCTCCGCGTTCTTACCCCGGCGGCGTTGAGCGTCCAGGCTCAGGCTGGCAACGATAAGGAACAAAAGAAAGAGGAAGCTTAGCTGTTTACGTTTCATACGGGCGGGGGGGAAAGACATGGCAAACCTTATTAATGATCACCGGGGTGGTGGTATTGTCTCTAAACCCGGCTTTTTCACGGATGTTTTACGGTGTGGTGGGCGCGGACGCGGGTGCGGGGTTTGGTTCTTTGGAATATTAGTTCTTTGGTCTTTTGGGCTACCGCACATTGGAGGTAGGCTGTAACTTAGCTCCATTGCTCCATCCAAAATGCGGTAGCCCCAAAAGACTAACGGATCAAAAGACCAAACCTTGCACCTGCGTCCGCGCCCTACTCCGCCGCTAAGTGGGAAAAATCCATACCCCGCAGGAATTCTTCCGTATCCATCCTTCTTTTGCCGGCCAACTGTAAACGATCAATCTTCAGGAAACCATCCTGGCAGGCAATCTTCAGGTAGCTTTTGTTGTCCGTCACCAGAGTCCCTGGCTTATAGTCGTGCGCTTTGAATTCCCGCTTCCCCCGGATGATCTTGAGTTGCTTGTCTTCCATCATCGTCCAGGCCGAGGGGAAAGGGCTCAGCCCCCTAACGAAATCATGCACGGTCTGTGTCGGTTGGTCCCAATTGATTTCACAGGTTTCCCGGTGAATCTTCGGCGCGGAAGTCGCCGTAGTTCCATCCTGTTCCTGGAGGGTGTAATCGCCGGACTCGATTAGCTGCACGGTCTTCAGCACCAGCTCCGCGCCCTCCAGCATCATGCGGTCATGGACGTCGCCAGCCGTATCGTCCGGCCCGATCAGAATCCGGTGTTGCAGCAAAATATCGCCCGTATCAATCTCCTTTTTCAGAAAGAAAGTCGTGCAGCCCGTTTCTTTCTCTCCCCGGATGACCGCCCAGTTGATCGGGGCCGCACCCCGATACTTGGGTAGCAGGGAACCGTGCAGGTTGAAGGTGCCTCCGGAGGGCATATCCCAAACCGAGACCGGTAACATCCGAAAGGCGACCACAATCTGTAAATCCGCCTTCAGAGCCCGGAGCGCTTCCTGAAATTCCGGGTTCTTAAACTTAGGAGGCTGTAAGACGGGAATGCCGTGCTTTACCGCACATTTCTTCACCGCACTTTCCAGCAATTTCTTGCCGCCGCGACCGCCCATTTTATCGGTAGCCGTGATGACGCCAACAACCGGATAACCGGCAGCGATGAGAATTTCCAGGGAGGGGACCGCAAAATCTGGCGTGCCCATAAACACAATACGTGGTTTCATGCCGCGAATTTCCCTATTTTTCCGCTAAGATTATGGAGCAAGCAAAAGAATTCCACTGGAACAACCCAAATGGTAACCGCATTTATGGCGTAGAATGGCCGGTCCCCAAGGCCCGGGCCGTCGTTGGCCTCATCCATGGCGTTGGGGAACATTGCCGCCGCTATGATCATATGGCCACCTGGTTTCAGTCTCAGGGGATCGCCATGGTTGCCTATGACCGGCAGGGGTTTGGTCGTAGCGAAGGCCGCAAGGGCTACGCCGCCGACTATTCAGAATACATCGATGAGATCGCCCGTCTAGTGGTTGCCTGCGAGACCCGCTATCCAGACACGCCCCTCTTTCTTTACGGACACAGCATGGGCGGACATCTGCTGCTTCGCTACCTGATTCGACGTCATCCGCGTATTTCTGGTGCCATTGTCTCCGGGCCGCACATCCGACTTAGCTTTCAGCCCAATCAATTGCTGGTGGGCATCGGTCGATTACTTCGAAACCTCTACCCTACTTTCAGCCAGGACAGCCAACTCGACGTTCAGCTTCTCAGCCGTGACCCGAAGGTAGTGGCAGACTACGTCGCCGACCCGCTCGTCCACCCTACCCTCACCAGTAAAACGGGTATCGACATTCTGGAAAATGCGGATATACTAAATGATTGGTCGGGCAAAATTGAGATTCCGACGCTACTGATGCACGGTGATGAAGACGGCGTAACCAGTCACGATGCGAGTCGGGAATTTGTGGACCGCAACCCTGCAAACACAAGCTTTAAAAGCTGGCCAGGGCTGTATCATGAGCTGCATAATGAGCCGGAGAAAGAGGAAGTGTTTGACTTTGTGCTCAGTTGGCTGGAGGAACGGCTGACGGTGGTGCATCGGTTGCCTAAGTCGGTTTGAGGTGAGGCTGCTTCGCAGCGGAAGGTTAACCACGGAGGTGCACAGAGGGAAGCACAGAGGTACACCGATGCTGGAGTAAAGGGTTGCTTCGCAACGGAGAAGGTAACCACAGATTTACACAGATTATTGTCGCTGCGCGTCGACTGGTTTGGACGTGTCTTATGAATCTTATTTCGCATCCTAAGAATCCGACTCCCCCGATTTCAGTAAGGTGGTCCGCCCCTCCTTTAAGCGAACCTCCACTTCCCCTTCTGTAATATCATCGGGATTGAGCAGCAGTTTACCGTCCTGACTTACGAGCGCATAGCCGCGAGCGAGCGTGGTCTCGGGGCGAAGAGCGGAGAGTAGTTTCTCCAGACTATCGAGCTGGTTGTTGGCATTGAGGAGCGCTCTGCCGGGCAGGGCGGCGAGGTCTTTATCGGCGCGGTCGAGGCGTTGAGATTCGCCGCGCAGCGCGGCGGTGGCCAGTTGGCGGGCCTGGCCGGCCAGGCCCGCCAATCGGGGACGTTCTATCGCCAGATGATGAGCCCCCGTTTCCCGGATAGCCCGACCAAGTTGTACGACCGTTCCCTCCGCCCGCATGAATTGTTCTACGAGCCAGACAGCGGTAGCTGTTGGCGTTTTCAGGCTACGGTAAGCGACGCGATCAAGGACGGAATCGTCCGTCTCATGGCCGATGCCAACGATAACCGGTAGTGGGAAGCTGGCTACGGCACGGCAGAGGGCTTCGTCGTCGAAGGCCGCCAGGTCCGTTCTTCCGCCGCCACCGCGGACGATGATGACGGCATCGTATTCGATCTGGCGGCGAGCGATTTGCCGCAGGCGTGACTGTATCTCGGGGCTCGTCTGCACGCCCTGCATTGCGGCAGTATAGAGCTTTAGTTGGAAGCGGTAGCCGTAGGGGTTAGTGTCTAGCTGTTCCCGGAAGTCGGCCAGCCCTGCCGCCGTATCGCTAGAGATAACCGCCAAGCGTTGAGGGACGATCGGGAAGGGAAGTCTGGCGTTAGCGTCCAGCAGACCCTCTTTGCTCAGGGCTTCAAGGGTGAGTTGCCGGCGGCGCTCGAGGGCGCCGAGCGTATGGGCCGGATCAATGTCTTCCACCACCAGGCGGAGACCGTATCGTTGATGAAAAGAAGTGGTTACCTTAAGGCGAACGGACATGCCTTCCCGGAGCAGGTCGCGGACCAATTTAATACCGTGATTGCGTTGAAGGTCCGTTAACTGGCTGGCCCAGACGACGCCTTCGAGTTGAGCAACAATGCCTTCTCCTGCGGGGTCTTTCTCCACCAGGGTGAGCCAACAATGCCCACGGGAGGTATTGGCCTGGGCTAATTCCGCCGTTACCCATACCGCTTCGGTAGGTTCAGCGCGAAGACGCGCCGGATGAAACCAGTAAGTTGGGTAAGTTGGTAGGTCTGTGCGGACAAGGTTTATCGAAAATGGAGCGTCTCGTAAAGGATTAGCGTAGTAATACGCGGCGAGCGAGTGCCTTACCGGCTAAAGTTTTCACGCGAAGGATGTACATGCCGCGTGGTAGGTCCGCTACCTGGAAAGAGTTTCCGTTGACAATGGCGTTGTTGTCCCGAACGGTTTGACCGGTCATCGACA
>CALIGP010000369.1 GCA_938021455.1 uncultured Lewinella sp.
CGATCTCCGAAGGAAAGGTCCTCCATTTCGATGCCAGCCAGGTAGAGGTAGCCGACGTTACGGTTCTGCAATTGGCCATATACGTAACCTTGCTCACTGGAAGAGTCGATTACCTCCAGGTGCCGGTCAAGAATGAGGGGAAGGCTGAATTCGGCCTCCGTGCGTTCGTCGTCTTCGGAGTTACCCGCAAAAAAATCCTGCCCGGGCCAGTAGACGAAGGTATGGGAGTCGTCCAGGTATTCTACCATCTGACGGTAGACTTCAAACAGCTCTTCGTCGGTGGTTTGGGGGGTGACTTGCGGGCGAAACTCCGTGTAGATGCTGTCCCAATCCCAGCCACGAGCCGTAAACAGGCCGTAGTGTTGGTCGAAGTCATTCCAGAATATCTCGAAGTTGTTTTCGGGGTCATTGGCTTCGTCTTCGCCGAGAACAAGGCGTTGGCAGCCGGTGAAAGCTATGAGTAAAAGGAGTAGAGAGGGGAAAAGGAAATGGTTCATGGGGCTTAAAATTTCAGGGTGGAAGAAAGGGAGAAGGTGTTGTCCAAAATCCGAACGGGGTCTATCCGTTTGGTCGCGAAATAGGAAAGGTCGTAGCGAGCGGTCGTTGACCAGCGTTGCCCGAAATCATAAGTCCAGGCTGCGCTGGCGCGCAGGGCGGTAAAAGTGCCCAGGGTGACCCAGTCTCCGCGGGTGACGATCTTGGGGATGTTGTCGGCATTGTCGACGATAAATTTGTCCCAGCCCGTGTAAGGCGGGCGGGAGAGTAGGCCGAAGACGGGAAGCGAGACTTCCGTACTTAGCCGGTGCCGATCGCCCGTTTTCCAGTCGGTGGCCAAGGCTGCTTCCAGGGCGTGTAAGCCGTAGAAGGTGACCGCCTCGGAGCCATCGTAGAGCGAAAGGTCAACGGTGGAACGGTACTTCACGCCCAGCCAACTCCTTCGGTCGTTCGTAGCCTGACCGACCTTGCGGAGATAACCGATACTGAGGTCAATTTGATAGCGTTCTGGCTTGGGGTGACGCTCGTAGTCCGTCGGGTGCTTTAGGCTGCCGAGGCCGAGGGCAAGGCCGCCGGTCCAACGGTGGCCACCGGCCGTTATCCGGCCATAACTCAGTCCGAAGCGGGTACCGCTGCTTTTGTAGTTGAGGGTACTGTAGTTCCGGTCCCGGAAGTAGCCATTATTGAGCCCAATGGTAAGCGTTAATTGGTTTTGATATGGCGGCGTGACGTCCGCCATGCTCTGGGCACTGATCGCCGTGAAGGATAAAAGGCCGAGAGCGAGGAAAAAATATTTCAATTTCATAAGGTGGCTTTGAGGGTGAAGTAGCTTTGCTCCACAAACATCCTACTGCACCTGCGTCCGCGCAAAAAAAAGAGCCGGTCGCTTGTCCTGAATCCTTAGAACGTGAGAAATCAGGACGTTTTTCGCTGTTTTCTGTACGCACCCGGTGTAACTCCCGCCGCTTCTTTAAAACCTTTATAAAAAGCACTGCGAGACCTGAACCCTGCCTCCAGGCCGATGGCCTCCAGCGAATACCGGTCAAAATCCGCTGATGACAGCAACCGTTTGGCCTCCTCGATCCGGTAGCCATTCACGTAGTCCGCAAATGGCTGCCCAATCTGGGTTGACATGATCTGTGACAGATACCCTTCGCTGATCCCCAGGTGATCCGCCACCACCTGCCGCCCGAGATCGGGGTTGCGGAAAAGAAACTCCTCATCCATCAGACGGTGGAGAGCAGGGGAGTAGTCGTTGCCCGTCCCCGCTATGACCGGGACTTTTTTCGTCATAGCCTCACCCCGCAAAGCCATGATCTCCGCCCGTTCATCTACAATCCTAAGCCGGTAAACACCAGCGTAGGCCATGTACCAACAAAATAGCGATAGGACGATCCAAATGGCAGAAAATGGATCTTCCATCTCCGTGCGTGCCTCTACGTAATCAGAGAGAAACCATACTACGAGCACAACGATCATCGCGATACTGAAGCGCATCAGCCACTGACGTTTTTCTCTTGGAGCAGAGGTGTTTACCCGGGCAATGATGAAGGCCCAGATGACCAGCGCAATATTCCACCAAAGCGCTAGTGAATCCAGCAAGGCATCGTAAAATTGGTAGAAAGGGTTTTCTTCCTTAACGGGTAGCAGGTATAGATCAAAAACGAAATCGCCGTCGAAAATCAGGTCTATGATCAAAAAGAAAAAGAAAGGAGCGTAGAGCCATTTGATCCACTTCGCCTGCTGGTCGGGGTGGTTTAGCACTCCGAGATAATAACGAAAGAGCATGACGGGAATGAGAAATTCTATCATTAAGGACCAAATCCAGTCAGGCCAGAAAAGGTCCCATTCCTGCCAGCCGAGTAGCGTCATGCCGCTTAGTAGCAGCATGAAATAAGCCAGGTAATTATTGGTTTTGCTGCGTAGCGCGGGAGAAAAACGAATGGCCAGTCCGAGAAAAACACCCTGCAGTACACTGGCTAGGATGAAGAGGTCGGAGAGGCTGAGTGTCATGACGGCAAAGGTAGCGGATGGTCGTTAGTCATAAGGACGATGGACCGAAGCTACGCGTTGCGTTAGTCTATTAATATTTTAGGTTGGTCATTTTTTCAGCGGACATCCTGGGCAGTGCTTTCATCTCCTGCCGGATGAAGGCGCCGAAGCCTTCCCGGTCAACACCCAACTTGTCTTGCAATAAGGCGAAGTAAGCCTCTTCGTCTCGCCCGGAGGATAAGGCGTCGAAAAGGCCCTGCATTCCTTCTTTCTCGTGAATCAGGTACATCAGGTAACCTCCGATGGCGTAGCGAAAATCAGTGGTGTATTCGCCGTTGGGGATGTCTGTTTCCAGCGCCTTCAGATCATCAAGCGCGTAATCGGGATCATCCGCCAGAAAAGCCTTGAGCTTTTGCCAGTGCCATTCGATGTAGTAGCCGGTGCTTCCGCCCAGGAAGGCCGCAATACCTTCGTCTACCCAGGCGTGATGTTGCCGGCCGAAGCCCGCGAAGGTGTAAAGATGGACGAGTTCGTGCGGGTAGTAGGCAGAGTTGTTACCCGCGTAGAGGACTTTGTTACGGGTGTCCGCCAGGCCGCCGGTGGGGACGGCATTCATGCTGTACGGGGAAAACTCCAGGCCATACAGGATGGCCAAATCATTGGTGTTATTAGCCACCACATAATCGAAAGAGAGTGGCGCGGTATTAAATTTTTTCGCTACTTCCTGGTTGTAAGCCGCCATCTTTTTCGCTTCTTCCTCCTGGAAATCATGCTCTGGGTGAATGAGATATTTAATGCTATCAACCTGCCGGACTTCATAACGGCCCTGGTAATATTCGGTTGCTCCGAAGAAGGAATATCCTTCGCCATCTTCCCGGGCAAATACCGAGGCGATGTAGGAAAGAGAGAGCTGTCCGGTAGAATCGTCTACTTCGGAATACATGGTTTTTAACTGGTAAATCCCTTCTTCCTTCGGCTGCACTCCCAGAATATTGCACTGTATTGGCCGTTGGGCCCGCCGGGCATTATACAGGTAGAAAAGGAGATTTACGTAGGCGAAATCCGGTCGCTCATAAATGGTACTCGACCAGTAATCATTTGGCTGGCCGTAGTGGCGAGGGTTTTCGAGGTAAGCCTTCCAATGATCAGTTATGGCCACGGAATAATCTTCTTCTGCGTTGTCTACGTTGGCGTTTACGTAGTAAGTTATCCAAGGGGATTCCTCGGGTAGCGTCGGTGTTTGGCCGGAGCAAGAAAGCAAGGTGCAGGAAAGGATCAGGGAAAAGAACGGGCGCATGATGCAGGGGCATAGTTGGCCAGTAAAGGTAGCGGGAGGGTAGGTTACGCTGGGTTAATTAACCTTAAAGCATGCTGCTCAGTACCGCCTGCGCAGCCCACGTCCGGTTATTTGCTTGCTGTAAGACGAGCGAATTCGGACTCTCGATTACGGCGTCACTGACGACTACGTTTCGGCGTACGGGCAGGCAGTGCATAAAGAAAGCGTCGTTGGTGAGGGCCATCTTTTGCTCATCGATAATCCAATCGGGGAGATCTGCGGTGGCGCCGTAGTCGTCGTAGGCCGACCAGTTTTTGGCGTAGATGAAGTCGGCCCCGGCGAAGGCTTCGGCCTGGTTGTGGCTAACGATGTTTTTGGGCGCGAACGCGGGTGCCAGGTCAAATCCCTTTGGATTAGCAATGGTGAGGTCCACCTCTCCCCAGGCCTGCATCCATTCGGCAAAACTGTTGGCCACGCACTGTGGCAAGCGCCGCGGATGCGGCGCCCAGGTGAGCACGACCTTGGGCCGGGTAGTCCGCCGATGCTCGGAAATCGTCAGGCAATCCGTCAGGCTTTGTAGCGGATGGCGGGTGGCGGACTCCATACTGATGACGGGTACGGAGGCATACTTCACGAAGGCCTTCATGATGCGGTCGGCGTAGTCCGCCTCCCGGTCCGTGAGGGTAGGGAAGGAGCGGACGCAGAGTACGTCGCAATACTGGCTTAGTACTCCTGCCGCCTCGCGTACGTGCTCGGCGGTGTTGGCGTTCATGATGGTGCCGTCTTCAAATTCGATGCCCCAGCCGCCAGATGCGTCGTAGGTAATCACGTCAGCGCCTAGCTGCCGGGCAGCTTTTTCGGTGCTCATCCGGGTCCGTAGGCTGGAGTTGAAGAAGAGGTTGATGACCATCTTCTGCCGGCCAAGATGGCTGCTGGCGAAGGGGGCTGCCTTGTGGGCCGCCGCTTTAGCGATGAGCGCGTTGATGTCGGGGACGTCGGAGACGGAGAGGAATTGTTTCATGGTAGGCTTTTCTTACCCCGGATTACGCCGCTGCTTCATCCGGGGCTAAGGATGTTTGATCCTTACGGGATCGTGTGTGTTTGAAAACGCGTTGCGTTTTCTAAAACCCCTCTCCTCCGGAGAGGGGTTGGGGAGAGGTTTTTCATTCGCGCAAGTTACCCCGGCCCATCAAATAATACCTCACCTCCGGAAGCTGATCATAAAACGGATGCAGCAGCCGCGACCACTCCTGGTATTCCGGGCTTTTCCGGAAGCCCTCCGTGTGATGCTCTTTGGTTTCCCATTCGATGAGCAGTAAAAACTGTCCCGGATGATCCAGTGATGGTAGCAGGCGACAGGATTTACAGCCGGGCTGACATTGCACCTGCGTCCGCGCCTCTTCGAATGCCTGCTGATAGGATTCGATTAAGCCCGGGGCAATCTTTATCTCAACGTGTTCGAGTACCATGGTAGAAAATTTGAAGAAGGAGCAATGTTGAACGGAAATTCACAATTTTGTGTACAAAATTGGCTGCAAAGTAGAAATTTGTCCTGCTACAATCGATTGTGCCTCCCGAATATTTGGAAGATTGAAAGTTAGCGCCATAAGTTAGTTGTGAGCGAAAGCAAAAACCTTCGTAATGGTACACATTTTTGGTGCTAAGTGGAGGGACGTTTTTGCTCGTTTTTTACAACTGGAATTTTCTATTTCATCCAGTCATAAATAGCATTATGTGGTGATTTTTCCCCGCTTTTCAGGGGCGTTTTACCGAGTGATTTGGATGAATTTTGTAAACCATCTTTTTTAAAACCAACTTTTAACTCGTCTATCATGCAATTTTTATATCGATTCAGCACGCTCGTGCTGCTCACCCTTCTCATGTCTTTATTCTCGCTTCCGGTGGTGGCGGGTACCGCCCCGGCTGCGGAAGAGGACTGCGCTGCCGAAGCCGTCATGGCGGGCATCACCTACTACGTTCGTACCGACGGGAACGATAATAATGACGGTCGGGCTGATAATTCCAGCCGGGCAGTCCGTACCATCCAAAAGGGAGTTGACCTGATGAGTGGTGGAGACATTCTCATCGTTAACAACGGCACTTACAACATCAGTAGCCAGGTATACATTGACAATAAGAATGGCACGTCTAACCGTCGTACCATCATTCGGTCTAAGAACCGTTGGGGCGCTAAGATTCGTACTTCCAGTCAGTTTGGCGGTATGGAAATCCGGAATAGTGACTATATTACGGTAGATGGTTTTGATATTGGGGCTTCCAATCCCAATTCCTCGAATAATACCGGAACCGGACTAGAAGCATGGACTTCAAACTACGTCGAATTCAAGAACAATTATGTTCATGATTGCGGCTGTGGAGGCATTAGTTTTCGGGAAGGAGACTACGCTACTATCCAGCTTAACGTCGTTCGGGACAACGCCAAAATCAGTAATTTTAACTGTAGTGGCATTAGTGTCTACCAGCCGAATCAGTTAAATAATAATGGTGGCTTTCATATCATCATTCGCAGAAATGTAGCCTTTGAAAATGAGTGTGACGTTCCCTTTAATGTGGGGGCGGGTACCTTTGATCAGCCCACTGATGGGAATGGTATTATTCTGGACGATTTCAATAATACGCAGAGTAGCTCCTTCCCAGCCTACAAGGCGAAGACCTTGATTGAAAATAATCTGGCCTTTAACAATGGCGGTGCAGGCATCAAGGTATTTGAAACGGATAATGCCACTATCCGTCATAATACCACCTGGCACAATTGTCGAATTTTGAAAAACTACTCCGGTACCCCCGGGGAGATTGCCGTAACTTATTCACCCGGAATTTTCGAAATACATAACAACGTTGCGGTTTCTTTGAATGACGCGGCCTGTTCCTCATTGGAATACATCAACTCACCCAACTTTGGCTATATGAACCGCCAGAGTAATTTGTTAGTCGGTACCATCAAGATGCCATCGGATAATTCAAAATGGGGAGCCTCAAATGACCTCAGCGTTGGCCGGGGGAACCAAGGGTACCCACAATTCAATAACCCGACGACCAGCATCGGTAGTTTCAACAGTGTTTTTCAGTTTGATCAGTACTTCCGTCTGAAATCCGGTAGCCCAGGAAATAACAGTGGGGATAACTCCCGTAAGGCCGCCCGCGATCTGGAGAACATCGTTCGCCCCCAAAATGGCACCGTTGAGCGAGGATGTTATGAAGGCACCACCACTGGCGGCGGCGGAGGTGGAACGACCAATACCAATAACTGGGTCTACCGAGATAATTTGACCAGTGGTTGGGCCAATTGGTCCTACGGTGGTACGGTAACCCTCCAGGATGGTGGGATCAAGAAAAACGGAAGCTCCGCGGCCAAATTTTATTCCAGCCAGAGCTGGGGAGCGCTGTCCTTTCGCCATAACAGCGGTAAGACGGGTAATAACCTGACCAGTATCAAATTTTGGGCACGAAAATGGACGGACGACGCTAATTATACCGCCAGGTTCCGGGTACGGACGGGAGACGGAAACGGTACCGTTAAGCCCTGGCGTAATTTTAGCCCCACGAATAGTTTTGTACAGTACAGCTTTACCAAAGCCCAACTCGGCAACCCCGGTACGGTTAAGCGAATGGACTGGAACGTAGCGAATAATAGGACGCTATGGGTCGATGATGTCCGCCTTGTTTATACTACCTCTAACCACGGTACCGTAGAAGTCGAGTTGAACGATGAGCACGTAGGTATAAGCGGGGAACAAACCGAGATGTCCGTTTTTCCTAACCCTAATAGCGGTCAATTTGTCGTCGAGCTCAAAAGTCCGACTGATCTGGACAATGTCAGTATAAGTCTATCAGACGGCCAGGGCCGATTAGTAGATCATACTAGCCTGCCCCTTTATGCGGGTAACAACCGTCTTCATTTGAATATGACGGGCAAGAGCCTGCCCGCCGGTCTTTACTTCCTTCGGTTAGTGTCTTCCGAAGGAACGATTAACCTGACGGAACGAGTAATGATCAAGTAGTTGTAATTTAAAACGGATTGCGTTTCACGCGCCCGCAAAGTTATACTTCTTTGCGGGCGCTTTTATTAATCTGCCAACGCGGCCTTAAAAGCCGCCATCAAATCATCACACTGCGCCCGCGTCACGTTCAGCGGCGGTAGCAAGCGGATGGTGTTCGGGTCTTTGCTGGAGCCGGTGAAGACGCCGTGTTCGAAGAGGAGTTTTTTGCGGAGTGGAGCGATGGGCTCCGTCATCTGCAGGCCGATCATCAAGCCATAGCCCCGTATCTCCGTGAAGAGACCCGTTTTACCGAGTTCTTCCATCAGGTAAGCGCCTTGCACGGTAGCGTTTTCCAGCAGGCCCTCGTCTTTGATCACATCGAGTACCGCAATGCCTGCGGCACAGGCTAGGTGATTGCCACCGAAGGTCGTGCCCAGCATTCCTGCTTTACCCTCAAACTTGGGATGGATTAATACGCCGCCAACCGGGAAGCCATTGCCCATCCCCTTAGCCATCGCGATGATGTCGGGCTGAACCTTGGAGTGCTGGAAGGCGAAGAACTTTCCGGTCCGTCCGTAGCCCGATTGTACCTCGTCCAGAATGAGTAATGCGCCATGTGCATGGCATACCGCAGGCAGTGCTTCTAGGAACTCAGGTTCCGGCACGTAGATGCCGTGTACCCCCTGGACGCCTTCGATGATGAGGGCGGCGACGTCTCCCTTAGCGAGCTCCCGCTCCACGGCCCCAATGTCATTCATGGGGAGGAAGGTGACGGGGAAGTTCTTGTTGATGGGCGCCTTGATCTTCTCGTTGTCGGTAACATTAACGGCGGCAGAGGTCCGACCGTGGAAAGCACCGTCAAAAGCCAGAATCCGGTTTCGGTCCGTATGAAAACTGGCCAGCTTTAGGGCATTTTCCGTGGCTTCCGCTCCGCTGGAGACGAGGAATAACTGGTAGTCGTCCATTCCTGATAATTGGCCCAATTTATCGGCCAGTTCCTGCTGTAGCGGGTTCTTAACGCTATTGCTGTAGAAGCCCAGGCTAGCAACCTGCTCTTGCACCTTTCGGACGTAATGAGGGTGCGCGTGGCCGATGGACATCACGGCGTGCCCGCCGTAAAAATCAAGAATCTGACGGCCGTTTTCGTCGTAAACGTAGGCACCTTCGCCGCGAACGGGCTCGATGTCGTAGAGGGAATAGACGTTGAAGAGGTTCATGGGGTGGTATTTTGGTTCGTTGGTCTGTTGGTAATTGGTCTGCCGCATGTGGCAGTAGCAAGAGATTCTGGTATTTGATCTGTTAATTTTTGGAAGTTGCCGTTTTCTTAATTTTTCTCCTTCGTTTTGCCGCCTGCAAAATGCGGTAGCCCAAAAAACTAACGAACCAAAAAACTAACATACTAAAACACCCCCGCCTTCAGCCGCAGCCCCATCATCTCTTCCAGCCCAAGGGCCAGGTTCATATTCTGTACGGCCTGCCCGGAGGCACCCTTCAGGAGGTTGTCAATCATCGAAATGACGAGCGCTTTGTCACCGTGTTTTTCCACGAACACGAGCCCTTTATTGGTATTGACGACTTGCTTGAGGTTCGGGTTCACGTCCGTGACGTGGGTAAAGGCCGCCTCCGCGTAAAAGTGTCTAAAGACATCTTTGAGCTGTGCTTCTGAAGCATCGGTTTGCACGTAAGTGGTCACGAAGATGCCCCGGGCGAAGGGCCCGCGCAGTGGCAGGAAGTTGAGCCCATCGGCACTGGGACGACCCAGAAGTTGGACAGTTCGCCCGATTTCATTCAGGTGCTGGTGGCCGAAGGCTTTATAGACGGAGACGTTGGCGTTACGCCAACTGAAGTGGGTCGTCGGCATCGGCTTTTGCCCGGCGCCGGTAGAGCCGGTCATGCCGTTGATGTGGACTTCGCCGTTGGCCAAACCAGCCTGTACCAGCGGCAGCAGACCCAGCTGGATGGCGGTGGCGAAGCAACCGGGGTTCGCGATCCGCTTCGCCCCACGGGTGGCTTCCCGGTTGATTTCCGGCAGGCCGTAGACCCAGCTGTCGTCCATGCGGTAATCCGTACTCAGGTCAACGATGACCGTTTTGTCAGGAAGGGAGGTAGACTCGACCCAACCTTTGGAGCGGCCGTGGCCCATGCAGAGAAACACGGCGTCCAGGTCCTTCATGGCACCTGCGTCCGCGGCAGAAAAACGTAGGTCTGTTTCACCCACTAGATCAGTATGTACTTCATGGATCGCCTTACTCTGCTGGCTCTCGCTCTGTACGTAAGTAACCTCCACCTCCGGGTGGTTGACGAGGATTCGCAGCAGTTCTCCTGCCGTATAACCACCGCCGCCGATGATGCCTATTTTCTTTTTCATGTTCGTTGTTTGTACCACCGACTTCAGTCAGCGGGTTGGATTACTCACCGACTGAAGTCGGCGGTACATTGACGGCATTCCGGATCCGGCCCGGCACGCTCAGGATCTTCGTGAAGCCCTTCACGTCGTCCCCACTCCAGCCCTTATTCATCTCGCCGTAAGCACCAAATCCGGCCCCCAGCAAATCATTGGGTGAAGTAATGCCATTGAGCGCAAACCGATGTGGGTGCAGGGTGATGTGAACGCTGCCGTTTACGGTCCCTTGGCTACTTTCCAGAAAGGCCTCTACGTCCCGCATGACGGGGTCCAGGAACTGCCCTTCGTGCAGCATCATGCCGTACCAATTACTGAGTTGCTCTTTCCAGAAAAGCTGCCATTTGGCGAGGGTATGCTTTTCCAGCAGGTGGTGCGCTTTTAGAATAAGGACCGCCGCTGCCGCCGCGAACCCTACCCGACCCTTGATGCCGATGATGGTGTCGCCTACGTGAATGTCCCGCCCAACGCCGAAGGGCGCCGCTAGCTTTTCCAGCGCTTTGATGGCGGCTACGGGGGAGTCGAAGGTCTGCCCGTCAAAACCCGTGAATTGCCCTGCTTTGAAGTTCAGGTCAATCGTCCGCGCGTCCGTTTCCGTTACGGGGACGGGCCAGGCGTCTTCCGGAAGAGACTGGTTACTGGTCAAGGTCTCCGCTCCGCCAACGGAGGTGCCCCACAGGCCGGCGTTGATGCTGTAAGTTCCCTTCTTTTCCGGCCAGATCAAGCCGTGCTTCGCGAGATAATCCACCTCTTCTTGCCGACTGAGTTGCAGGTCGCGGATGGGGGTGATGATCTCCAGCTCCTTTCCGCTCAGCTCAAAAGCAAGGTCGAAACGTACCTGGTCATTTCCCGCTCCGGTACTACCGTGAGCAACGCCATCGGCGTCGATCTCCACCGCGTAGCGAGCCGTACTCATGGCCTGAAACATCCGTTCAGCGCTTACGCTCATGGGGTAAGTCTGGTAGCGCAGGCAGTTGCCATACACGAGGTAGCGCAGGCATTCCTGATAGTAAGCTTCCGTCACGTCCACCCGTTTGTAGGTGGTGGCGCCCAGGCTAAGGGCACGGGCTTCCATTTCTACGATCTCTTCGTCGGAGAAGCCACCGGTGTCCACGGTCAGAGCATGGATTTCGTAGCCCTTCTCTTCGGTCAGGTATTTTACGCAGAAACTGGTGTCGAGGCCGCCGCTGTAGGCGAGTACTATTTTTTTCATGGGGTTGGTTTTTATTCCCGGATTATGTCGCTGCGCGACTGCATCCAGGGTTAAAGCGGTTTGATCCCTTCGGGATCGTGTATGGTGTAAAACGCTTAGCGTTTTTTAAAGCCCCTCTCCTTCTGAGAGGGGTTGGGGAGAGGTTTTCTCCGCTTCTTTAGCGCTCTTGGCCATCATCGCCGTACAAAGGCACATTTTTCGGTCGTTGCGCATCAGAATATCGTGGTTAGGGCAAGTTTTGCAGCCGTTCCAGAAAGCATCGTCTTGGGTGAGTTCGGAGAAAGTGACGGGTTTGTACCCCAGGTCACTGTTGATCTTCATGACCGGCAGGCTGGTCGTAATGCCGAAGATTCTGGCTTCCGGGTACTTCTTCCTCGAGAGTTCGAAGACGGCTTTTTTAATCTTGCGCGCCAGTCCCAGACGCCGAAATTTTGGATTGACAATGAGGCCCGAATTGGCCACGTAGTTGCCGTGGCTCCAGGTTTCGATATAACTGAAACCTGCGATTTCGCCATCTACCAGGGCAATGACTGCCTTTCCGGTCAAAATCTTTTCCTCTACATAGGAGGCCTCGCGCTTGGCAATGCCCGTGCCGCGGGCTTTGGCAGACTCCTCAATGAGATCACAAATAGGTTGCGCGTAGATGGTATGCTCAGGCTGAGCTACCAGGATATCGATATGCATAATAAAGGAAGAAAGGAGAAAAGGAAGGTGCCGCAAAGAAGTGTGCGGCGGGGTTGCTAACGGTACTGCCCGATCAGCAAAGAATTGCTGCGAGCGCTTCCGGGCCAGTGGCGGGAAGCTTATTTGGTCCTCCGGACCCTTCGCCTATCTCGGCGATCAATGTAGGTTAGCTGCGTAAGCATAGGGCAAAGTTAGGCCGCTTTTTGGTTTTTTCCTTGATTCCAGACCTTTTTTTGGCGCGGACGCAGGTGCAAGGGAAGGTTTTAGGAGCCGTAAATAAGGGGCAGGTTGCAACTTGAAACCTGCACCCTGAAAAAAAATGCCGCTCCCCTCCAGGCTGGAGAAGAGCGGCATAAGTGTTCGCACAGAGCCGGCGTAGCCGGAGCTGTGTAGCGTAAGGCAGGCTTACTGCTTCACAATCTGCTTACTGTACTGCTTACCATTGATGAGCAGTTGTAGGTTGTAAACACCAGTAGGAACGTTGGTCAGGTTCAGGCGGCTGGTCGCTTCGTTGAAGCGTTCAACGCGGAGAACACGGCCGGCGTTGTCCGTCAGCAGTACGGTGTACTGGCTGATGGCGGGGTCGTTGTTCTGAATGTTGACGAAGTTCACGGTTGGGTTCGGGAAGAAGGCCATGTCGAGTCCGCTTTCTTCAACGGTCTCCACATTAACCAGAGCAAGCTCAACCTCAAAAGCGCCGATGTCTGGGAAGTCAGCCCGTGGGTTACCATCCAGGCCAGTTGCTGGAACGAGACCACCAGTAGTACCGGAGTTGATCAGCGGGTTGTCCACACCGAATTCACCGGTTATGGCAGGTGTCAGGTCCGGGAAGTCAGCTTGGTCTTCGTTGGGGTCAACGAAGAGGGCTTCTTCATCGGTAGCCGTTTCATCGATGGTGTCATCAGGGTTCGTACCAAGAGCAACAGATGCTTCGGGGCCGTTCTCCGTATTGAAGAAGTTACCACCGAGTGAGTTGATCGTAATGTCACCGAAAGCAGTCGCTGCTTCAGCGGTTGCAGGTTCGAACTCAAGGCTGGCAACGTCTTCATCATCGTTGAAGAAAACGTTGTTCTGCATGGTCAGGGCTACGGACACAGAAGTATCGCTGAAGGGGTTCTGCGGCTGGAAAATCGCGATGTGAGAACCTACATCACCTTCACCACCACCGTTACGGTTGTTGTAGAAAGAGCTGTGAACAATGGTAGACGTGATGTCTGCCTTAGCAGCGTACTCGTAAGTACCTTCGGCATCAGTAACGGGAGAGTTACCGTTGATGATCATGGCGCCACCACTGGCACCGTCCGTACCTACTTCGTTATTAGCGAAGACCGTGTTGAACAGGTTGACCCCCGTGCGCTGAGTAGAAATGGCTCCACCCTGGCCACCAGCGATGTTGGTAACGAAGATAGAGTTCATCACGTCCAGCTTGTAGTCAGGGTAAGTGTAAAGTGGCACACCGTCAATGGTATCAAACTCAACGAAGAGGAAGGTTGCAATGGCACCACCGTCGCTGGCACTGTTGGAGAAGAAATCGACATTGTCGAAAACACCATCAACACCATCAATAGTGTAAAGAGCACCACCGTCAGCATCATCAGCAGCCGTGTTGGCTTCAATGGTACTGTTGGTTACAGAAACGGTACCTGGGGCACCGTCGAGAGAGTTCAGGTATATAGCTCCACCACCGGAAACGATTCCGGGATCCTGAGTAACGCTGTTGTTGGTGAAGGTTACGTTGTCGAGGCTAACGTTAGCGCTGCTACCGTGAAGGGCAGCGTAGGCACCACCACGGAAAGCACCTTCGGTGGTGCTACCGTTCTGATCGAAAACAACGTTTTCAATTACAACGTCCTGTGCAATACCCCAAGTGGCTAAACCACCGCCGGAAAGGCCACGGTTACCTTCGAAGGTAGAGTTGCTTAGGCGTACGGTGTAAGGCTGGCCACTCTGGGCGTAGATACCACCACCGTTACCAGAGGCCAGGCCGGTCTGGTTGCCAGTGAAGGTGAGGCTATCACCCATAAAGCCATGGCCAAGAATAATGGCGCCACCGCCAAATGCACCAGCAGAAGTGTTCGTTACGGTTATGTTCTTGAGTTCAGCGACGTCTTCTAAAATATCGTCACCGTTAAAGTAGAAACCTCCTCCACTGCCACGAGAGACAGAGTTATCGATGGCAACATCCGTCATAGTGATGTCGTGGCCACCGGAGAAGTAGAATACAGATCCACCTACGTTACCAGTTACGTCCGTGAAGGT
>CALIGP010000370.1 GCA_938021455.1 uncultured Lewinella sp.
CCAGTGTTACCCGCTCAGCGGGTTTGTAATCGGGGTAAGACCAACGCTTGAGAGTAGAGTCTACTAATTGGTAGAGAAAGTCTCCGCACGGCACAAAACCCTGAGCGGGGAAGTCAATGTCCAGTGTATCCCCGCCCCGGACACAGCCAGGGGTGAGACGACCTTTTTCCAGGAAGTACCTCCCATCCTGGCTCACGTTTCCTTTGTTCAGGCTAAAGTAGCCCATTCCGATGGTGTCGGTTTTGCCGCGAACAGTAACCGTGCATTCGATGACTTCTCCGGTATTGATATTGATGTATTCCCCTCCTTTTCGGTAGCCGACGTTAATGGCGTCACCGTAGGAAATGCCCCCCACGGTAGCCGGCCGAAGGTACATGCCGTAGGGGCTACGAACGGAACGAAGAAGCTTACGCTTCTTAAGATCCCAATGAAAGATATTCGCATCTTGCCCGGAAGTAATCAGCATTCCATCGGGGCTTAGTTGCAGCGAGGCCACGGGCGTCGTATGACCGAAGGGAACACCAAGCCGGGGCGATTGGGCAAAGAGAAGTACCGGTAACGCCAGCAGACCAAAGAACAGGGCTGCACGAAGAATACGGTGTGTGCTTGGGGAATAACTCATGATTCAATCCTTGAAAAACCTACTCGTTTTTTCGGCCCCGGGGCTTGAGTTATAATGAGAACCTATATTTCTCACTACATGGCTCGTTTACCTCCCCTGGCACCTGCGTTGGCGCCCAATGGAACCAAGCGCTATTGCTAAGGTGCTTTCACCTTGCCAGCGTATATAATTTCTTCACCGGCTTTGTCTCTTACCACAAAGTAGTAAGTACCGTCCTGATCCGGGGCCTTCGCCTCGAGTGCTACCGAAAAGGCTTTCTTACCACCAAAGCCCATCGGCGGCTGGCTTGTATCTTCAACGGGGCGCACTACCGTCGAATATAGGGGCTTTGCGGGAAAGTCTTCGGGGGCACTACTATATACCTCAACGACAAAGCTGGAGTCTGCCGGTAAATTGACGGCGAATAACTCGCCCTCTATCCGTAATTGAGCGTCTCCGCCACTAGCCAATTGATTAGCCGATAGCTCGAAGTCATACACGGGGTTGCTACCCCGCTCAATAATGGCCTCTAGTTCTGGATTAGTGGTAGGCAGCTTACTTCCATTGCCCATAATCGAAGGTAGTAAAAAGTAGAACCCGAGTGCCATCGCCGCCAAAGCCAGCGTTGGCCACATCCATCCTCGTTTGGCCGGAAGTGGCCTAACCGTCGCGGTCTTCTTGGTCGTCGATTCTTCTTCGCGGGCCAATTGTTCGAGCGTCTCCCGAAGGGCCAGTTCCGTAGGGTCGGCGAAGCTCTCCGCCAGTTGCCGATGGAGGGCTACCTCCGCCCGTAGTTCGGCGTCAGCGCTCAGCGCTGCCTCAAAGGCCGTTTGATCGTCGGCCGAAAGCATTCCGCCGAGGTAGTCTTCGATCTTGTTATACTGTTCTTCCATGGCGGGTTTAATTTAGTCGGAGTTCGGGAAAGCGGCGGTCCGCTTTAATGAGACTAACTAGTTTTTCCTTACACTTAAATTTTTTCTTTTTGGCGTAGCCTACGCTGCTAAGGTTGAGTTTTTGCGTAATGACTTCCATCTTCTGCTTCGCAAAAAATAGCTTCAGTAACTGCTGGCAGTCATTACCTAGTTTTTTAAAAGCATCCCAGAAAAGCCGTTGTTCTTCGGCGGCCTCCAGCTCCTTGGAAATGTCAGTCGTTAGTTGGAACTTATGATCGTCCGTCAGCGGAACTTCTGTCCGTGATTTTTTCTGTAGCTGATTTCCCCAAAGGTTTCGGCAAACGCCGTACAGCAGGGTGTAGAATTTGCTGCTCAGAACAAAATCTGACGACTTGCTTTTTTTATAGATGACGACCAGCGCGTCCTGAAAAATATCTTGAGCATCGTCCGCTGAGCCACCGTTCAACTGAATGAAGCGGCTGATCCGGGGCAGAAATGCACGATATAGTTCGCGGAGTCCCTGCGGGTCGTTGGTCAGGATAGCCTGGATGAAATCATTTTCGGTGGCAGTCATGCGAAACGGTAATTTGGGGTAAAACCTCTGATGGGTGAAGTTAACGGTTACTGGTAGTAATAGGCGCCGAGCGCAGGTGCAATGAAGCGTTGAAGTGCAGTGGCTAATCTGCCAGCCAAAGTGCGTACCGTCTTACTTTTTGCGCGGTATCGAAGATGAGAATGGTCTCATCATAAGCCCATACTTCGCCGTTGACGGCGGAAATAATTTTGTTCGGCTCGCCGTATTCCTCCCGCACCGCTTCCGCCGTGCTCCCTACGCCGAGGTCGTCAAAGTTTAATTCATCGTACCCGGGGTTGGTAATCATGAAGTAAACATCCGGTAAGTTGAGCTCAAAGCGAGGCTTGAATCGGTAGATCTTGGCGCCCGTCAGCCCAGCATCTTCGTTCCAGACCCGTAACTTGTCGTCGTCGAAAATGCGCAGGTCTTTGGATTTATTGATGGACTGTGATTTAACCAGGATGTCATCCTGTTCCAGGTCGCTAATGCTCCATTCAGGGCCATCAGAAGAGGAAGATGGCAGTTCTTCGCCCTTAGCGATCTTCAGGTTGATGGCTGCGACGTTGCTAGTGGCACTGGCTTTTTCCAGCATACTAATTCCCTTCGCCTTATCGCCCTGCTGGATGGTAATCAAAGCTAGTAGCACGTCAGCGTCGTGGCCAGTGTTGGGGAAGATATCCGGCAAGGCCTCCGCTCTACTTCGGGCTTCTACGTCTGCGTAGAAAGTCGCCCGGGTATAATCTTCCCGTAGGTAATACACAATGGCCTGGTTGAGGTAGGCTGGTGCGTAGCCTGCGTCCAGACTAGTGGCGCTGTTGAAGTAGTATTGCGCTTCCTCCAGTAGCTTTTCGAAGAAGCCCGGAGGGCAAGTTTCATCGCCTTTGGTGCTGTTGCCCAAAGACAAATCCAGTTCCAGTGGCAGCCTGAATTGTCCCTTGCGGTTGCCAAGGCAACTGAGGGCTTCCATCACCGTTAGCACGCCCAGGTTGTTATAGATCTCCCGCCCTTGGTATTCTCTCAGGATGTACTTGTACATCACCCGCGCGTCAGCGAAGCGTTCCACGGAAATCAGCAGGTTCGCTACTTCGAAAAGATCGATGAAGTTGTCCAGTTTTCGCTGGGTCGCTTGGGCTAGTTCTTGGCGCTCCTGCAGGGTGCCGTAACCGAAGATGGTGTCTTTCAGGCCGTAGCCTTTATAGAGCTTGCCGTACATTTCGGGCAGCTTGTCCACAGAGTATCCCGCTGAATAAGCGAGGAAACCACCGAGATAGTCTGACTCCGTTTCGTTGGAAAGTTTTACCAGTCGGTTCCACGACTGATCAATAGAATTGAGCAGGTCATTCGCGACAACATTAGCCTCCGCATCGTTGCCCATTCTTGATCGAACGTTGTCAACGGCTTTGCCCGTTTTTTCGTCCTGAAACTCAGAGAGAATGTTGAAGTCAAAACCATGCTTTTCATAGAAATGGCTGAGTTCGTGGCCTAAGACAGCGGCCAGGGCGTCTTCGCCCATTTCCATGCAGAGGTCAAAGGCTTTTTCCTCGAGGCCGATGCTCAACCCATCGGCTTCCATGAAGGCCAGAAATTTTTCTCCGGAGGCGATATAGAAGGCTGGTGGGGTAAACCGCCGGTCACCCTTGGCAGCAATGAGCCGCTTGTAGACCCGGTTGGCCACCTCGAATTTACTGCCTTCTTTGCGCAGTTGCTCCTGCTCAATGGCGGCGGTGGAACCGCCAATCATACTAAAAGCCGTCTGAATTTCATTCTGCCCGTTGAGCAATGAAGCAAGGCAAAAAAGCATTCCTGTAAATAGGTGGGTTACATTTCCGTTCATCATTGGAGGTAGCTTTGTATTTTTAGCGTAAAGTAAATACGGTCAATGAAGCAGGCAGGAAACATAAAATCTACACTTTTCGGCTTCTTCCCTTTGGGAGAGAAAAAAGGAGGTTGGCTTCCGCTGCTGTTCCTGTATTTGATGATGCAGCCGATGGTTACCCAGGCACAGATCAGGGCTATTCGTCCTTTTTCTGCTGCTAAGGCTCTCATCGTGGGTGTTTCTGAATACCGCGACGATAAAATCGCGGACCTGGACTACGCTGATGATGATGCGGAAGCCTTCGCTCATCTACTAAGCCATGAAACGGCTTGGAAGCTCGACGCCCAAGATATTGTTTTACTGACGAACGAAGAAGCTACCTACGGAAAATTCCTAGCGGAGCTAAACCTGCTCATTGAAGAAGCC
>CALIGP010000371.1 GCA_938021455.1 uncultured Lewinella sp.
CTGAGGAAGTTTGTTCGGGAGCTGAGGGAGATCGACCGGGCCCTGATTCTCCTGCACTTCGAAGGGCTGAAAAGTAAGGAAATTGCCGAGATCATCGACACCACCCAAACGAACGTAACCACCAGGATATCGAGGATCAAGCAGAAGTTGCGGCTCAAATTCGAGAATCATAAAAACAAGGAAGATGGAAAACAATGAATTACAAAGCATCTGGAAGTCCTACGACCAAAAGATGGAAAGTATGCTAACCCTCAATACGGAAGTAGCGGTGATGCTGACGAAGCAAAAGCTAAATCAGCAGATCAGTCGGCTCTACCTGCCGAAATGGACGGCGGTACTCATTGGAGTTCCCTATACCATTGTCTTGATGGCCATCACCATTATTGCCTGCCTTGCTAAGGCTTACTTCGTCGCCCTTGGTTTTGGCGCAATCGCTTTGATCATGGCCGTCTTGCTGGGGATTCATTTCTATCAGCTGTACCTGATTGGTCAGGTGAAGAGCAACGAGGAAGTGTTGTCTACTCAGGAGCATTTATCAAAGCTGCGGATCTCAAGTTTTCAGGGCTTGAACCTGGCGGTTTTCCAGCTGCCCTTCTGGTGCGTCTGTTGGGTGAGCGTTGATGCACTCAAAGAGAGCCCATTTCTATATGGTGGTATCAACCTGCTGGTGTTTGCTTTGTTGACCTACCTGGCTTACTGGCTTTATCAGCGGTTGAGTTATGGCCACGAGGACTCCCGGGTCAGGGATTTTTTCCTGTCAGGCCGGGACTGGGAGCCGATTGTTAAGTCGACAGAGATCTTGGAGCAGATCAGGGAGTATGAGCGGTAGGAAAGGGATAGCTGCTGCGCAGCAGCTTTTCGGACGAGAGGTCCTCAGCCCGGGACGTCCCTTCGTAAGCAGAGAAACAACAAAGGAGATTTGCCCCATTGCTCCTCAACTTTTTTTTGCACCTGCGTCAGCGCATAAAAAAAGGGAGGCGTGCTATTGCCGGATCACACATTAGTCTTTACCTGCCTTTGAGCTTTAAGTGTTATGCACACCTTCCCTAGATAGATTCTAGCATTTGCTTCTAGTGCCTTACCTTTCCTAACCGAAGGGTAAGGCATTTTTATGAGGAAATCAGGCTTAAGACTAACGATTGGTGTATTGCTTTTACTGGCAGGGGCTCTCCAGGCACAAGATGATTGGGAGTATCCGGAGGACCGGATGGAATATGATTCCCTGATTGGTCTTGCCCGGGAGTTGCCACAAGATTCTCTTGGCCGCAAGTCTTGGCTTTTGCATCAGGCGGGCCGAACGGCCTACTCCTTTGGCGCCTACCGCTCTGCCATTAAAGCCACGGGCGAAGCCCTGGGTATTCGCCTTTCCCACGAGGACGACTTTTCGGATGAAGTACTGGTCTCCGCTTTTAACCTCGGCACTTATTATTCCGAGGTGGGAGAATACGGAGAAGCGCTCGATCATCTGTCCGTTATCCTTAATCGGGCACCGAATCGGAAAGAAGGCGTAGCGCATTACCAGTGTGGGATTGTATACGGGAGGACGGGAGAGTTTGAGGCTAGTGAACGAGCCTTCACCCGGGCTGCGTCCCTGCCTCCTTTTGTGGGTAATGATTACCAACGGGCTTACCTGGATCAGCAGTTGGGACTGATGCACGCCAGTAAATCCAATGCCAGCGGAGGGCGAGCCGCCCAGGCGCCATTGGAACGCGCATTAGCCAGTTTCCGGGATGACGAATACACCTACGGCGAGATGGAGACCCTCAACTTGCTGGGCTGGGCCCAGAGCGATGCCGGCCAGCAAGAGGCGGCCATCAGCCGCCTGCTCAAAGCCGAAGAACTCGCCTACGAAATGGAAATCGAAGACGAAGATTTAACCGCTATTTACGGCAACCTTGGTCTGGCCTACCGGCGCTCCGGGCAGCCGGAAGCTGCTCTTCAGCAATACCATAAGGCTTTACGCCTGGCCCGCACTTTCTCTGATGCGGACCAACGACCAAACATGGATGTTGCCATTACGCTCGATAACCTGTCTACCGCTCATCTCTTTTCCGGGCAGGCGGACAGTGCTCTATACTACGCCCAAAGAGCTTTGGAGATGGCGACCCCCGAGTTTCAACCTTCCAAAATGGGCGACCTGCCCAGGCTGGACCAAATGATGACCCATCGGCCAACGCTGCTGACCATTCTTCTGGATTTGGCCAAGGTGCACCATCTGATGGGAGATATGGGGCAAACGGCTCACTACGAATATGCACTCAATACTTACCGCCGTACGGACGAATTGCTGGACGCTATGCGCCGGGATCAATTACTCGATGAGACCCGTAATTACTGGAGGGCAGATGCGCGAAGTCTCTACGACAAAGCACTTAACGTAGCCATGAAGACCGACGATCCGAATTCGGCCTTCTACTTCATGGAGAAAGCCCGAAGCAGACTCTTACTGGATGAACTAAGTACAACACTCGCTAGTGAACAGCTGCCCATAGACGTCAACTTGCGCCTCTCCGAGGTTGCCCGAGCTACCCGGCTTAGCGGAAACACGCCCGCTGCCACACAACGATTCCGCCAACTACAAGATAGTATCTTTTCCGCCTTTCCCGCCTACCGGGATGCCAGCATTGGGGCGCCGCCTCCGGACCCCGCCACTATCGGTCAACTGCTGAACGGCCGAACGTTAGTTGAATACTACGTGGGGGAAGACAGAACCATCGCCCTTACCTACTCTGTTGACGAGGGCTTAGCGCTTAAGGAGTTGCCCCCCCTATCTGAATGGGAACAAAACCTGCACGCTCTACGGGATGACCTGCAGCGCCCTCAGCAGCCTTTTGGGAAAGAGAATGCACGCTTGTTGTACAAGCAGTTAATCGCTCCGCTGGGCCTTGAGGAGGGGGCGTCCCTAACGATCGTCCCGGATGGAGATTTATACCTGTTACCCTTCGGTACGCTATTAAGCACAGACCCCTCCGCCAATGCTGCTTATCAGAACTGGCCCTGGCTGGGTGCCGGCCGAGAGATCAACTATGCTTTTTCCGTGCAACTGCTCGATTTTGCCCGCCAGCGGCGGGGCCGCGGAAACGGTAGGGCGTTGGCGCTGGCGCCCGTTGCCCGCCTGACGGCCGATGGACTGCTTCCCGCGGAATTGGAACTCCCCGCTACCTTACGAACGGTCCGCCACCTGGCGGCTCTCTTCCCGGCAGATACTTTGATCAACGCCGCTGCCAACCGAACGGCCTTTCGGGAGCAAGCTGATGCCTATAGCTTGCTCCATCTGGGAACACATGCTTACCTGGCCGATGGGGGCAGCTTCCTGCTGCACAGCCCGGAGCCCGCCCGCTACTCGATGGCGAACTTGCTCGAGCATCAACTGCGGGCAGATCTGGTCGTGATTGGCGCCTGTGAAACCGGCCTAGGTAAAGCATTGCCCGGAGAAGGGGTGGCCAGCCTGGGGCGGGGTTTTGCCCGGCGCGGAGCGCCGGGGCTGGTGATGAGCCTTTGGTCCATCGATGATGCGACTACGGCGGAGTTACTCAACTCTACTTATGACGGACTTAGTGAGCAGATGGGCCCCGCGACCGCCTTGCATCTTGCTGGCGTTAACTACCGGCAGGCCGTTACGAACCCGACCTTTGGGCACCCTTACTACTGGGCTGGTCTTGTTAATTACGGGAGTAACGCTCCACTCGAGATGGGAAGCGATTCGATCAACTGGTTGGCCTGGATTTTTTGCCTGTTCGCCATAATTCTGGTGCCACTTTTATTGATGCGCCAGAAGCGCTAATCGGCGAATGACCCGCCAGTAGTTGGCGTGCTCCAGGCGAAGAACGCGCTCGGCGATCTTCTCCGGGCTGTCTTCCGCGTCCAACCGAATGGCTGCCTGAAAAACAGTGTTGCCTTCGTCGTAGCGCTCATTCACGTAGTGGATTGTGATACCGCTTTCCGTTTCTCCAGCGGCTTTGACGGCGCGGTGGACATTGGCACCGTACATCCCCTTTCCGCCATAGTCTGGCAGTAAGGCAGGATGGATGTTCAAAATTTTATCCGGGAAAGCCTTGACCAGATAAGCGGGCACAAGCCATAAAAAACCGGCCAGAGCGATGAAGTTAACCTGAAAACGGGCGAGGTCTGTCAGCAGTACTTCTGACTCCCGAAATTCCTGCCGGTTCAGGACCAGCGTCGGAATGTTCCGCTCGGCGGCCATGGTGAGCGCGCCAGCGGTGGGTTTGTTACTGACCAGTAATACTACCTCGACCCCGTCTTCAGGGTGTGCCTGAAAGCGGTCGATGATGGTGCGGGCGTTGGAGCCGGTGCCGGAGACGAAGAGGGCGAGTTTCATAGGAGAGTCAGTTAGTCAAAGAGTCAAGTAGTCAAATAGTAGGCGGCCAGACTATCTGACTACTTGACTCTCTGACTGCTTGACTAATACTGCGCGGACGCAGGTGCAAAGAAAGCTATTTGGAGCAAGGGAAACTAAAACGGCCGGCTTTTCCTGTGGAGGAAAGCCGGCCGTCGTTGCCTTGAATAGTGCGTAGTGGGAATTACTTCCGTACGAAACGCAGCGTTTCGGTGCCTGTTTTACTCTCGAGACGAAGTAGGTAAGTGCCGGTCTTAAGCTGGCTTACGTTGATGCTGTTGCCAGCCACGATGGCTGATTGCAGCACCCGCCCGCTGATGTCCAACACGGTAGCCGTTGTGTTCTCCTTCAGGCCCGCGAGGAATAATTCCTGTGTGGCAGGGTTAGGGTAAGCCGTTACGCTTACGCCCGTGAGGGTAACGGCAACGGGGCCGTAAATAGCCTGCGAACCACCCAGGTCTACCTGCCGTAGGCGGTAGTAGCTGGTGCCGTTGGCGGGACTCTCATCCATGAAGTCGTAGTTGCTTACTTCCGTGGTCGTGCCTTCGCTGGCCACGCGGCCAATCTCAGAGAAGGTCTGTCCGTC
>CALIGP010000372.1 GCA_938021455.1 uncultured Lewinella sp.
CGGACCGACTTTGGGGACCTGACCGTTTTCAATTGTTACTTCCCCAATGGTGGTCAGGGCGAAGAGCGGCAGAACTTCAAGTACCGCTTCCTGGATGATTTTCTGGCCTACATCGTCGAACTGAAGAAGACCCGGCCAAACATCCTCGTCGTAGGAGACTACAACATCGCCCATCAGGAAATCGATCTCCACGCCCCCAAGCGTAACGTGACGACTTCAGGTTTCCTGCCCGCAGAGCGGGAGTGGATGACGAAGTGGTTCGCCGAGACGGATTTCATCGATACTTTCCGGGAACTCCACCCGGAAACCGCCGCCTACAGCTGGTGGAGCTACCGGGCCAATGCCCGGGCCAACGACAAAGGGTGGCGCATCGACTACCAGAGCATCAGCCGGGAGATGAAGGACCAGATCAAGGAAGTCACGCACCTGAAAGACGCAATTCATTCTGATCATTGCCCGCTGCTGCTGGAGCTGAAGTAAGCCTGGTAGACGCTGCCTCCGGCAGCGAGCGGTGTTGAACTCCCTCCGGGAGTGAGTTGACGGATGTGTGCGAGCGCTAACCTCCGCTCTGCCGTTGCACCCGCAAAATCGCTGCGCTCCCTTGCCGGCTCGGAGCTGGAGCTCCTCGGCCCAAGTACGACGTGCAACTCGATTACCTCCTTAATCGTTACCTTTCAGTAACTTAGCGCTATCCTGCCTACACCTGCCCCACCTCTAACCTGCGGCAGCCCAAAGAACCAAAGAACCAAAGAACCAAACAACCAAAACACCAACCATGGACGCTCCACAATCAGATCGTTTTCGTGCCATGCAAGCTGCTGATAAGCGGGTAGGAGATGCTGCCGTTAAGTCTTCCATTGCTGGCAGACGACGTACCTGGCTGGAACGTATCTTCGAGTTTGCGGGGAAGAAATACCGGGTAGTTTCTCTCGGCGAATCGCGCCACCAGCCCAGTCCTGAAAAGCGAGACTAGCCCTAAGTTTTTGCCTCCTGGCTTTTAACCCATAACTCCTCTTCCTTGAATCTAGCCTTCGGAGCCCTTCTTGCCGCCATCCTGCTGCTGCCCGGGGTGATCTTTCGTTATATCTACATCCGGAGTGATGCCCTACGTAAGTCCATTGATTTGAGCTTACTGAGTGAGGCCGTTTTTATTCTGGTGCCTTCGATGGTGGCGCACTCTTTTGGCCTCTTATTTACGAAGTATGCCCTTGGTTGGGAACGAGACCTGGAAACGATTTACTACCTCGTTACCGGCGACAACGATGGCCTGGACTTCCAAACGGTGGAAAATGGCTTCCTCTATTTCGTCGGGTACATCCTGATTCTTAGTTTACTGGCGGCCTTTACGGGTAAATGGGCTCGGCAGCTCGCCGTATGGCGGGGCTGGGATGAGCGTTATAAGTTTCTCCGGATCTATAATGACTGGGATAAATACTTCTCCGGACACGTACTTCCGCCCGCCGAACGTAAAAAGATTGACTTCATTCAGGTGGACGTGATGGTCAACTCCGACAAAGGAGATGTACTCTACACCGGGGTGCTGCAAAACTATTCCCTGAACAAGGATCAGAAAATTGATCGACTATTCCTGAGCAATGTCTATCGCCGGGATTTTACCGACGACCTGGACGAAAACAAAGAAGAACGAGAGGAGGCTCCTCCGGGATACCCTTCCTATCGGGTCAAAGACTTCGATGATCGCTACTATGCTTTACCGGGTGCTTATTTTGTGATTCCTTTCGGAGAGATCCTAAACCTGAACATCATCTATAATACTTTTGAGGAGGTGGTAGAGTAGGGGCTTATTCAGGGCTGGTGATCAGCGTCATGTTTTACCTCCAATATATTGCCGCCTCCAAAATGCGGTAGCCCCAAAAGACTAACGAACCAACAGACCAAAAAACCAATGACCTTCAATCCCGACCTAGTCCAGAAAGCCTGGCTCCTAGCCGCTACCTATCACGAAGGCCAACGCTACTACACAGCTGTAGAAGGAGAATCCTTGCCGTACCTCGTCCATCTCGGTGAAGTCCTAAACGAAGCGCAAAATGCCCTGCATTACGACAGAAGCCTAAGCCCCAAGCTAATGTTGCTCTGTGCCATCTTGCACGATACGCTGGAGGACACAGAAATTACGGAGGAGATCCTTAAAACTACGGTTGGAAATAAAGTCCTGGCCGGCGTGCAGGCCCTGACTAAAGACGAAACGCTTCCCACTAAGCGCGAGCAAATGGAGGACAGCATCAACCGCATTTTGGAGCAACCCCGAGAGGTTGCTGCTGTCAAACTTTGCGATCGAATCTGTAATATTTCTTCCTCGCCTCCAAGCCACTGGACGAAGGAAAAGCAAGCGGCTTACCGTGAAGAGGCACGGTATATTTTAGAGCGGTTGGGACCTTCTTGCGGTTATTTGCGGAAGCGGTTGGCGGAGAAAATTGAAAAGTATTAAAAGTGCTTTGCTGCAAAATCTATTCTAAAACACAACCCAAACCCATGCCCATCAAATTCCTCCCCCTCTTATTCCTCCTACTTATAGCGAGCTGCGGTACCTCACCTGACCCTGCTTCGTCTGAAGACAAAAAGTCTGTTACCGCACTATCGCAAGACCGTGAAATAAAAGACTGGAACCCTAAGAATAACCCAGCCCCTCTTGAGTCCGTCATCCAGGTCGCTTCGCCTTTACCAAACGCTAGGGTAAGTTCTCCGATTAAGGTAAGTGGCCAGGCTAAGGGGTTCTTTTTCTTTGAGGCCATAATGCCGGTAGTCCTAACCGACGAAGAGGGAAACGTACTAACGGAATTCTACGCCCGTGCGGAAGGCGATTGGATGACTAAGGGCTGGGTCGCTTTTACTTCAGAGGTCAACTACGAAGCACCGGCGGGAACGAAAGCTTATCTACGATTGGAGAATGATGACCCCAGTGGAGGAGAGGGACGGCAAAGAGCGATCATCATTCCGGTGGTGTTGGAGTAGCGACCGTTTGGCCTCCGTTTCGCCTATTTTTTATAATCGCATACGCGGACATCAAAGACCAGAAGGAATTGATGACGATGAAAGGATACGCGTCATTCGCCGTGGCGTTTACGATTAGGAGTACAGAACAGACCAGATTAATGAGGTGATAGGGCGTGCCGAGATTATCCAGCTTATCGAGCGAAGAGGCCACGAAGGCAAACAATAAACCCAGGGCTCCGACCCAACCTGCAATGGCAATCCACATAGTTTCTATCTTTTAAGATCGGTAAGGTAAGGCTGAAATGAATGCCTACCTTTGCGAAAAATCAGAACTATGCTTATCCGAATTTGCTCCCTTTGCTTACTACTCTCTTTATTCAGTTGTGGCGAAGACGGTTCAACCGGACCTACCGCTGAAGTCGCCGCAGCAAAACTGGCGAAGCAGGGGATCGAAGACTTTAATCCGAATAACGATACCCAACCGCTGGATTCTTTGCTGCAGTTGGAAATGCCGCTACCCAACAAAGCGCTTACCTCCCCGATTCAGGTGAAGGGGGAAGCGGTCACTTCCTTTTTCTACGAAGGGACGATGCGCTACCTGCTGACTAATGAGCAAGGTGAGTCATTGTCCGAAGGGTTCATCAAGGCAGAAAAGGTAGATTTTAACCGCGGAATGGTCATCTTCAACGACAAGATCAACTACGAAGCCCCTACGGGCACCAAAGGTTTTTTGCGCCTGGAGAATAATCAGGCTAGCAAGGTAGTAGGCTTCCAGCGGGCAATGACCATTCCTGTGGTGCTTTAATTAAATGGAGTAACCCCAAAATTTTACTCCGGCTCTTCCAGCTCTTCAGCAGCATACAGGTCAAACAAAAGTGCCAGCTTGTAAGCGGATTCCGTGGCCCAGGAATAGCGCCCAGAACCGCCTCCATGACCGGCACTCAGGTTGGTCTTCAGCAATAATAGGTTGTTGTTCGTTTTCATCGCTCGTAGTTTGGCGACCATTTTGGCTGGTTCCCAGTAGCCAACGCGGGTATCGTTGAGACCCGTGAAGAAAAACATATGGGGATATTCTTGTGCAACGATGTTATCGTAAGGGCTGTAAGACTTCATGTAATTATAGTACTTCTTCTTGTTTGGGTTGCCCCATTCTTCATACTCACCGGTGGTGAGGGGGAGCTTGTCATCGAGCATGGTGTTGATGACGTCCACAAAGGGCACGTCGAGAATAACAGCCTTGAAGAGGTCGGGGCGCATATTGGCAATTGCTCCCATCAGTAAACCACCGGCGCTACCTCCCTGCGCAGTGATACTGCCTTGCTGAGCGTAGCCCTCTTCAATGAGGAATTCTGCACAATTGATGAAGTCCGTAAAGGTGTTCTTCTTCTTTAGCATCCGACCGTCGTGATACCATTGCATCCCCATGTCATCTCCACCGCGTACGTGGGCGATAGCGTACACAAAGCCCCGCCGCAATAACATATTAACGAAGTGACTGAAACCCGGTCCGGAACCGCTGCCGTAAGCACCATAAGAAGTTAGATATACTCGTTTACGTTCAGACTTTTTCCCTCGGGAGATCCACTTTGAATAGACCAGCGTGATGGGGATTTGCGTGCCATCATCTGCGGTGGCCCACTCCCGCTTGACGATGACTTTGTAGGGAGGAAAACCCTTTTTCTCCTTTTTCAAGATTTTGCTTTCCCGTGTACGCATATTGTAATCAAGAGTACGCGGCTCCTGGGTGAAAGAGTTGAAGCTGTATCGTAGTATTTCACTGTTTGTTTCGGGGTTACTCCCAATGCTAATACTGTAGATGTCGTCCTTCTCGCGTAGATAATGGCTCTCTTTAGTTCTCCGGTCGATAACCCGCAGCCGTACCTGAGCATCCGCTTTTTCGGAGAGCACGAGGTAATTATCAAAGACCAGGTAGCTCTGGAGCAAAACGTCCTTCCGGTGAGGAATCAGCTCGTCCCAGTTTTTGGGACTGAAATCGGTAGTGTCCGTCGTGTACAGCGCAAAGTTGATGCCGCCCCGATCGGAGCGAATGAAGAACTTATCCTTATGATCACTAATACTGTAATTATGGCCCTGTTCCCGAGGAAGCATAATCTTAAAGGAACCTCCGGGATTATCGGTCCGCAGGTACCGTAGCTCACTGGCATTGTTGCTGCCGCTACTGATAAAGATGAACTCCTTCGACTTTGATTTGTAGCAGCTCACACCAAACAGCGGATCTTGTTCTTCATAGATGAGTTCGTCTTTTGATTGAGCCGTTCCCAGCTGATGGCGCATCACCCGATAGGAGCGTAGTGTTTTTGGCTCTAGCGCAGTATACAGGAACACAGAGTTATTGATCCAAACCAGGCCAGCGACCTCCGTTAGGGTGTCCGCCAACATAGTGTTTTCCTCCAGATTTTTAAACCGAACGACGTATTTGTCCGACCCGGTCGTATTCTCTCCGAAAGCCAGCAAGTTGTTGTTGGGGCTCAGCGTTAGCCCGGCTACGGTGTAGTAGTCGTGTTTCTCCGCTTCAATATTGACGTCGATCAATAGCTCTTTTTCGGTACTGTCCGCCCCTACGGGCGTCCGGTAATAGACCGGATGTTCCTGCTCTTCTTTGTATTCAACGTGATATAGATACCCGTCTCTTTTGGAAGGGAGAGAGGAATAATTTTTGGCTGTTTGCAGCACTAATTCCTGGTAAAGGGTTCGCTGTAGTTTTCGGAGTGGGGTGAAGTAGTTAGCCGTAAAGTCATTTTCAGCGTTCAGGTATTCCATCACGGGCTTATTGCTGCGGGCGGCTTTGGGGTCTTTGAGCCAGGCGTAGTTGTCCGTGATAACATCGCCGTGGATACGCGTAACGGAGGCTTCTTGCTTAGCGATCGGAGGGAGCATGTCCTCGTCTCGGGTTTGTTTAGCCAAAAACTGTTGTTCCAGGCTCTTCTCCGTTTCCATATCCTGGCGAATGTTGCCGTCAATTTCTGCGATGGTGTTTTCTGAACTATAGTTTTGCCAAAAAACAGAGTCGTACTCCAGGGCATAGTCATAGAGTTGATTCATTTCTACGTTAGCAAAATTTTTACTCACGGGGATGGTAGCTGCCTGCTGAAGGTTGGCATCGAGTGTCCGGAATTCTGATATAGCCGCGTAGGGCGTCGTTATGTTTTCTAGGGTGTCTTTAAAAATGAACTCGTCTTCGTGGCGGAGGTAATCGAGGATATATTTATCCCCCCGTCTTTTATAACGAACCTTCAATTTGTAGTCGAAGTGCTTAATGGCCATAGTGGTGTATCCACAGAAAAAAGACTTCAGTTCATTGGGGACAGAACACTCATAACCCAGAATAGCGTAGTTGTCGGGGTCAACGAAAATAGTCCCCTGTAATAGTTTATGCTTATTTGCTTTGCGCCATTGCTTATTGTTTTTCTTCCGGCCAAGTTCTTCTAGCTCTTCTTTGGTAACGGTGGTGCGGAAGCTAAGCGCGTAGACATACCTTCCGTCTGCGTACTCCACTTCGTCCACCAGAAAGTCGTAATCGCGATTAAGGTGAGATCCCAGAAAACTCTGCTGGTATTTGACCCGGTCGCGGGCAAAGAGAGAAAGCGGGCCGCCCACTATGCTAGCGTCCATATTTCGGATGCTACCGTTCAAGCTGGCGCGGGAGTCAATAATGCGAACGGCTTCCTTTTTCAGCGTTTGATGGTGAAAATGTACTCGATGCAAGGATTCGCCAGCGTCAAAAAAATTGGATTGAAGGGTCGTTCCGATGGCATAAGGGCTAGTGTACTCTTTCCAGCGGTACTTCTTTTTCTGGTAGGGTTCGGATCGATATTCGAGGGCGGCGTCGGTAAACTTAATGTAGGCACCGTTTTCCTTTAGCGTTTCGCGGTAATAGCCGGTCAGACTGCTGGCTTGATCGGGGTAATTGTCGGGAATGGCTCGTAGGGCACGACGGAGGATCGTCCGGGCGGAAGGGAGTTTTTTGGGCGTAACGATAATTTCGCTCAGCAGGGCCGCTTCGGGCTTTAGTGTAAGACGAAGCGGGCCGTCCTGTACTTTATCGCGTAGGCCTTTGATCGATTCCCGGCGGGTTTCGTAACCGAGATAACTGATGAGTAGGTCGCGGTTGTCGTATTTCGTAGGAATAGTGATGCGAAAAGTTCCGTCGCCTTCCGTAACCGTACCCAGGGCAATACCGTCAACTTTCAGATAGACGAAGGGTAGAGGAGCGTCGGTCGCTTGATCATATACCAGACCAGAGAACGAGCTTTGGGCGTAGAAAGAAGTCAGGCAGGAGAAAAGGAAGACAACGTTGAGTAGGAGGCGTCTGGTCATTGGGGGCATTGTGTGTTGGGAGTGATTACACCACGAAGCATTAACCGTTCAGTAGAGTAAGGCATTTCTTGGCGAACAAAGTTTAACGGGGCGCGGCCGCAGGTGCAAGGGAAGGGTAGATAGGAGCAATGGAAGCCAAAACTCCTCTGTCTCCTGTTCTCTGCGTGCTCCGCTTGAACAATCAGTCGCGTAGCGACCAACCAGAGCCGTGCGGTAGCAAAACCCTGCACCTGCGTTCGCGCCCCCCGCTGAGCTTGTCGAAGTGCCCAAAAAAAGTCAATGAGCTGCAACCTGAGATAAGGCTCCGACCATTAACTCCCTAATCCCTGAACTTACTACCTTCGCGCCATGAAATTTGACGTCACGGCCATTGATCAGAAATGGCAGCAATACTGGAAAGAGCACAAGACCTACCGGACTACGAACGATACTTCGAAGCCGAAGTATTACGTGCTAGACATGTTTCCTTATCCTTCGGGCGCTGGCCTCCACGTTGGCCACCCGCTGGGATACATTGCTTCTGACATCTACAGCCGCTTCAAGCGGCAGCAGGGCTTCAACGTTTTACACCCGATGGGCTTTGACTCTTTCGGCCTGCCGGCCGAGCAATACGCCATTGACACCGGTGTGCATCCGAGCGAGTCTACCGCCGTCAACACCGAACGCTATAAAGAGCAGATGCTGTCGCTGGGCCTGAGCTTTGATTGGGACCGCGCCGTCAATACGTCCGACCCGAAGTACTACAAATGGACGCAGTGGATCATCTCCCAGGTCTTCGAGCATTGGTATGATAAGGCGGCCGATAAGGCCCGCCCCGTCAAGGAACTCCGCGACCACCTCGACCAACACGGAACGGACGGCCTCAACGCCGCCCAAACCGAAGCCCTCGAACTTTCCGCCGCCGACTGGAAAGCCATGGGCCCGAAGGAGCAATCCGACGTGCTGATGAACTACCGGATGGCCTTCCGGGGCGTTAGCTACGTCAACTGGTGTGAAGCCCTTGGCACCGTATTGGCCAACGACGAAGTCAAAGACGGCCGCAGCGAACGCGGCAACCACCCCGTTGTGCAAAAAGCCATGCGGCAGTGGAGTCTTCGCATCACAGCCTATGCAGAGCGCTTGCTGGCAGGGCTCGATACCGTCGACTACAGCGACGGCCTGAAGGCCCAGCAACGTAACTGGATCGGTAAATCAATTGGTGCGCTAGCTCGTTTTGACGTCGAAGGCCGCGAGGAACCACTGGAGGTTTTCACTACCCGGGCCGACACCATCTTCGGGGTGACCTTCATGGTCATCGCCCCCGAGCATGACCTGGTCGCTGAACTCACCACTCCAGAGCAGCAAAAAGAAATCGACGACTACATGACCTACGTCGGTAGCCGCAGCGAAGTAGATCGCCAGAGCGAAACCAAGGTGACCGGTGCTTTCACTGGCGCTTACTGCATTAATCCGTTGAACGGCGCACGTGTGCCGATCTACATCGCCGAATACGTCCTCAAAGACTACGGTACCGGCGCCATCATGGCCGTACCGAGCGACGATGACCGCGATAAACGCTTCGCCGAAAAATTTGGCATTGAGATCATTGACGTGATCGATAAGTCGGATTACCCCGGTGCGAGTCTCAAAGACAAGGTGGGCAAGCTCATCAATTCCGATTTCCTCAACGGAATGGAGGTGCCCGACGCCATCAAGGCTGCTACCGCTAAGCTATCCGAAATGGGTAGGGGAGAGCAGCAGGTCAACTTCCGTATCCGGGACCTCATCTTCAGCCGCCAACGCTACTGGGGGGAGCCCTGGCCGATGATCTACGACGAGAACGACGTGCCTACGTTGGTGCCCGAAGCTGATCTGCCGGTTACCTTGCCGCCGATGGATGACTTCCGTGCCGTCAGTGGTGTTAGCCCGCTGGAGCGGGCCACCGACTGGAACCAAACCCCTGCCGGTCGCCGAGAGACCGATACCATGCCCGCTACCGCTGGCTCCAACTGGTATTACCTCCGCTACATGGACCCCAACAACGACGATGACTTCGTCGCTAAAGACGTGGTCGATTACTGGCAGGACGTAGACCTCTACGTAGGTGGGGCGGAGCACGCCGTGAGTCACATTCTCTACAGTCGCCTCATTCACAAGTTCCTCTTTGATATGGGGAAAGTGCCCACGCGGGAGCCCTATAAAAAACTCCTGAACCAGGGCATGATCGGCGCGCCGATTACGAGCATTCACCTCGGTATTTTGCTGACGGAGGACGGACAACGCCATCCCATCTGGGTGGGTAGCAGCGTCGCCGAAGGCACGCCGCTGGAAGTGGACGGTCTGGGTAAAGGACATCTTGTGCTGGATGAATCGACGGGGACCCGTAATGTTCCCCTCCGCATGGTTGAAGAAACTAGTGTC
>CALIGP010000373.1 GCA_938021455.1 uncultured Lewinella sp.
AATTGGGGGTGGTCGATACTGGGCTCGAACCAGTGACCTCTGCAATGTCAATGCAACGCTCTAAACCAACTGAGCTAATCGACCCCGGATGCTTTTTTCTTCTCCGAAACATGCGTGCATTCACGAAAAGTTGCGGAAGTGGAAGGGGGTGTTGTTGACCTCATTCCCAAAGCGGCTGCAAATATACATCCATTGCCGGATTAGGGAAATAGTTTGCCTGTTTTTTATTGGGCAGCGTAAGAAAGCTAAGTTGGCTTTTGCGTACCAAAAACGCTTAGCGTTTTTATAGCCCCTCTCCTCCGGAGAGGGGTTGGGGAGAGGTTTCCCTTTGCTCCCTTCAACCTTCTTTGCATCCTGCGTCCGCGCCGTATTAGGAACTAGGAAACTAGCTCCTCCTAGCTCCTACGCCTGCGCCGTAGGCGTAAAGCTCATCGGCGGAAAGTTCGGGCCGTTGTTACCACCCGTGGGTTCGCCGATGGGACCAAACTGCTTCTCGAATTTCTGCACGTTGTCCGCAAGGGCGGAAAGCAGCCGCTTAGCGTGCTGTGGCGTCAGGATAACGCGGCTCTTCACCTTCGCCTTAGGGGCGTTGGGCACGATGCGTACGAAGTCTACCACAAACTCACTGTTGCTATGGGCAATGATGGCGAGGTTGCTGTAAATGCCTTCGGCAATGTCTTCGGGTAGCTCGATGTTGAGCTGGTTCTGTTTGGGGGCTTTTTTTTCGTCAGCCATGATTGGTCATTTAGTTATTTGGTTCTTTGGTCTTTTGGGGCTTTGCTAACCTTGGTATGGAGGCACCAAAAGACCAAAGAACCAAAAGACCAAGCTTATTTTTTCTTCGCCGGAGCCTTTTTCTTTTTAGGCGCAGCTTTCTTTTTCTTCTTCACCTTGAACGCATCTGGCATTTCCAGCTCGATGAATTTCTTCACCTTTTCGATCGTTAGCTCTGCAGCTTCCTCCCGTGTCATGCGCTCGCCCTTCTTATTCTTGGGAATTTTGATGGACTTTTTCTTGAAGCGAATGAACGGCCCCCAACGGCCTTGCTCTACGTCGATCTTTTCGTCCAGGAAGCGTTGGATGTAGCGATTAGCTTCCTTTTCTTCCTTAGCCTGCAGAAGCTCGATCATGGCATCCTTGGTCAGTAATTCCGGATCACCGTAGCGCTTGGGAATGTTGATGAACATTCCGTTCCACTTCAGGAAAGGACCGAAGCGGCCGGCTCCACGGGTAACGTCGAGTTCTTTGTAGGTCATCACCGGAGCATCGGCCTTTTTCTTGGCGGCGATCAGTTCTTTAGCGCGAGCCATGTCGACGGCGTGCGGGTCTTCGCCTTTGTCAAGACTGATGAACTTGTCTCCCCAGCGCACGTAAGGGCCAAAGCGACCAATACCGACGGCGGCTTCCTGCCCGTCCACTTCACCCAATACTTTAGGCAAAGAGAAGAGGGGCATGGCTACTTCCATGTCTACTTCCTCCATACTCATGCCAGGAGGAAGGTTGGCGTACTTGGGCTTCTCGTCGGGCAACAACTCATCGGGCGCACCCAGCTGGATGACGGGGCCATTGCGACTCAGTCGAACGAGCACCGTTTTACCGGAGACGGGGTCCGTGCCAATCTTGCGCTCGGCGCTAACGCGCTCGGCGTTTTCGGTGGTGTCTTCTACTTTTTCGTGGAAGGGGTGGTAGAAATCCTGCAGCATTTGCGTCCAGGTAATCTGGCCGCCGGCGATGTTGTCAAACTTGTCTTCGATGTCCGCCGTAAAGCGATAGTCCATCACTTCATCGAAGTTCTCTCCTAGGAAGTCAGAGACGGCCATACCGATGTCGCTGGCGAAGAGACGATTCTTCGTTGCACCGGTCATTTCCGTCTTGGTTTCACTGCTTACGCTGTTGTCCTTGAGGGTTAGTACATCGTAATGACGCTCCTTTCCTTCCCGGGTTTCGCTGGTAACGTAACCCCGTTTCGGGTCCATGATTTTAGAAACCGTAGGGGCGTAAGTAGAAGGCCGGCCAATGCCGAGTTCTTCGAGCTTTTTTACCAGGCTGGCCTGGGTGAAGCGGCCCGGAGGACGGGTAAATCGCTGGGTAGCCGTCATTTCTCTCAGGGGTAATACCTGTCCCTTGCTGAGGGGTGGGAGGATACCGTCGTCTTGGGCATCATCATCGTCATCTTCGTCCTTACTTTCCAGGTAAACCTTCAGGAAACCATCGAACTTGAGGACTTCACCCTGCGCGCGGAGCCGCGCATCCGGAACGGTGGAAACACCGATGTGAACGGTGGTTTTCTCCAACTGAGCGTCGGCCATCTGGCTAGCGATGGTCCGCTTCCAGATCAACTCGTAGAGGCGTTGCTCATCACGGTCGCCAATGTTGGTGCTGTGCCGGTCGATATAAGTCGGGCGAATGGCTTCGTGCGCCTCCTGGGCGTCTTTTTTCTTGCTTTTGAAGCGACGTACCTGGCTGTAATTATCGCCAAAGGCCGATTTGACTTCTTTCTCGATGGCCGTCAGGGCCGTCTCCGACAGGCTGATGCTATCCGTACGCATGTACGTGATGAGGCCTGCCTCGTAGAGGCGCTGAGCGACACGCATCGTCCGTTCTACGTTCATGTAGAGCTTTCGACTGGCTTCCTGCTGTAGGGTAGAGGTCGTGAAAGGGGCGGCTGGCTTACGTTTGGTAGGCTTTACTTCAATGTCGTTGATCTTAAACTCCGCACCGACACACTTTTTCAGGAAACCTTCTGCGCCGGCCTTATCGTCAAAGCGATCAGGGCTTTCAGCTTTTAGCAGGACGGATTTCCCTTGCTCATTGCGTACCGTAAAGATGGCGTTCACCCGGAAGAAAGGCTTGGCCTCAAAGGCCATTATCTCACGCTCGCGCTCTACCACCAGCTTGACCGTTACGGATTGTACGCGGCCAGCGCTAAGGCCGAATTTTACTTTTTTCCACAGCACGGTACTCAGCTCAAAGCCAACGAGTCGGTCAAGTACCCGACGTGCCTGCTGGGCATTGACGAGGTTGACGTCAACGAGGCGCGGCGCTTGAATGGCCGAGGTGATGGCCGGAGCGGTAATCTCCCGGAAAACAATGCGTTTGGTGGTTTCTACGGGGAGCTTGAGAACTTCGCAAAGGTGCCAGCTAATGGCTTCTCCTTCACGGTCTTCATCCGTCGCAAGCCAGACTTCGTCGGCTTTCCCCATCGCAGTTTTAAGTTCTTTTACCACTCGGCGTTTTTCGGGAGAGACGACGTAGCGGGGCTTAAAGTCGTTGGCGACGTCAACGGCGCCATCACCTTTATCTAAATCGCGAACGTGGCCAAAGGAGGACTTCACGGTGAAGTCTTTCCCCAGAATCTTTTCAATGGTTTTCGCTTTGGCCGGCGACTCGACAATCAATAAATTTTTAGCCATGGGAGGTATCGTGTGGGATTACTTGTATATAAGGTTACGGTTGCGAGCGGCAATAAGTTGTTCAGCGCTGGACCTTAGGGACGTAAGAGTAGCCTCGTCGGTCACTTTTCCGCTTTCGTTCAGGAGGGCTTCAACGCCGCTGAGGGGCAATTTGTTGGGTAAGACCCATCCACCCATGTGAGCGATGGTGTCGGCCAGATGGTCCATTCCCCGCAGATTTCCGGCGCGGCCGGAGGCGACGCCAACAAGAGAGAAGGACTTGTTTTTGAAGTTGGACGGATACTCGTTTACCGAAATGGCGTCAATGAATAACTTCATTATTCCGGGATAACTGCCATTGTATTCGGGAATGAAGATGATAAAAGCATCGACGTCGAGCACGAATCGTTTCTGCAGATCTAGTAACTCAGGTGCCATTTCAGCAGGCGCGTACATTCCGTCGTGGAGCCACTCCGGAGCAATGGTGGCCAGGTCAAGTAGTTGTACGTTTTCGTCCATTTCGCTCAGCAGCTCCAGAGAAGCAGTAGCAAATTGCAGCGTTTTGCTGCCGGGTCGGTTGGTGCCTGAAATAATGGTGATCATAAACAGTTGGTTCTAAAACCGGGGTGCAAACCTACGATAATTCACGGGTTAGTTTGTTAGCCGAGGCATTGAAGAACGTTTTAGCATAAGAGAAAGAGCTGGTTCTCCTTTGCTCTTTTAACTTTTTTCGCACCTGCCCCGATAGCTATCGGGGTGCCTAAAATAGTTTTTCGGGTATATCTGTACTTATACCCGAAATGAGGGTAAAAGGTTGCCATAAAAGGCTGAACTATCCTTTTTAGAGTATATCGGTAGATATACTCCAAAAGGTCTGGGAGACGGTGCCCTTCAACAGACTCAGGCGAGGCCGCAGGTGCAAAGAATTGGTTAACAAAGCAAGGGAACGACGGTCGCTGTGTACCTTAGCTCCTATGAGTCATAAATATTTTCTATTCCTTCTTTTTGCCGTCACCTCTTTGTCATTGACCGCCCAGCGCACGCCCATTGATACTAGCCTTCACATCGACTTCGAAAGTTACGATCCGCCCAGTTCTCTTGTGGTACCCGAACATCACCCGATGTCGGCTAGCTTTCCCTTCGTTGACGTACACAGCCACCACTGGCGGATGGGAGAGCAGGACCTGGACAAACTCATTCGCGAAATGGACAGTCTCAACATGCAGGTCGTCGTAAACCTCAGCGGTAGGGGAGGGAAGGCCCTGAAGGGAATGATGGATAACATCAATAAGTCTGGCTATCAAGACCGGATCGTCTGTTTTACCAACATCAACATTCGAAGCATCGACGATCCCGATTTCCTCGAAGCGACACTCGCGCAGCTGGACTACGACGCTTCCATCGGTGCCCGCGGACTGAAGATCTATAAGTCGCAGGGTATGACTAATACGGACAAAGCCGGTAACCGTATCCGGATCAACGATCCGCGCCTTGACCCCATCTGGGCCAAAGCTGGTGAGCTCGGCTTCCCCGTCCTGATTCATTCCGCTGACCCTCCGGCCTTCTGGCAACCCCACGATGCAAACAACGAGCGCTGGCTCGAGCTTAAACTACGCCCCGGCCGCAAGCGCGGTCCGGACAACCCCGCCAGCTGGGAAACCATCATCGGCGAAGCGCACGACATCTTCCGCCGCCATAAAAACACTACTTTCATTGCCGCTCACATGGCCTGGTACCCGAATAATCTGGAAAAACTTGGTGAGCTGCTGGATGATATTCCCAACCTCTACGTAGAAATCGGTGCCGTCATCGCCGAACTTGGCCGTCAGCCCCGCGCCGCGAACCGTTTCTTCGCCCAATACCAGGATCGCGTCCTGTTTGGGAAAGACAGCTATAAACCAGAAGAATACCCCACCTACTTCCGTGTCCTCGAAACGGACGATGAGTATTTTCCCTACTACAAGCGCTACCACGCCTTCTGGAAGATGTACGGCCTCGATCTGCCCGATGAAGTGTTGGAAAAGCTCTACTACAAGAATGCACTGAAGATTATCAAGGGGTTAGATCCAGAGATGTGGGAAGGAAAATAGACGGTAGGGAGTAGACGGTAGAATGGTAGACTGTAGCGTAAGAATCTTCCAACCACTAATCTACAGGCTACCGCCTACTCCCTTCTGTCTACAAAACTACCGTCTACAAAACTACCGACTACCGTCTACTCTCCCCTTCCCCAATCGCCCGCAGCGCCACCGTCGTTAGTCGACTTATTCGCTGCGCGGGCCGCTGGCTGGCATAGTCTGGCGCACTGTAGAACCAGCGCTGGAAAACGACGGTTGAAAACAGACGGAAGTAAGTGAAGTTCGCATCATATTCTGCTGCCGCCCAGAGGCCGATCGCTCTTTCGTGTTTATTACAGTCAATAGGGGCGGCTCCCAGATTACAGAAGCGGGTTTCCTGGCCCTTGCGCATGTTGGAGCGGACGCTCATGGAGAAAGGGCTGAAGCTACTGCGCTTGAAGTAGTGCAACCATTCTCGCCAGGGAATGTCGTCTTCAATCCGATCGGGTGCAGCGGAGGCCCGGTAGGCAATGTATAAGCCAGTGGCGGAGGCACTCGGCTCTAGGTGGCAGCGGTTAGTCGAGTTGAAGGCTGAGCAGGGGATACGAGATTCTGCGTAGTAGAGTTCTTCTTCAACGTAGTTGGACCAATCGTCGAAAGTTGGTCCGAGGAATTGGGTGGCATAGAGCTGGTCGTATAACGAGAGGGTGTATAGCGCAGCAGCGTTGTCTGCGGGGCGGAAAAAGTCTTCTCCTCTGCGGCTGAAGAGGTGCTTATAGCGGCCGCGTTGCATCCGTTTGCCGAGATGATTCCCGATGGTGCGAAAAGCTTCGCCGAAGGAGGCTTCATCATTGGTCGCTAGCTGATAATGACCAGCTATGGCACCAGCGTGGGCGAGGAAGAAAATTTCTCGGTCCCAGTCCATCCCCCGGCCCCACTGCTTAAGGTTTCCTTTCCGGGTAGCCCATTCCGCTAAAACGTAAAGGGTAGAGTCGATGGCCCCTTTTCGCTCCGGGAGGTAAGAGATCGCCCGATAAAGAGCCTTACTGGCCGTAGACGCTAGGAATAATTGTTCTTCGCTATCGGCCAGATCACTATCCAGCCAAAGATCTGCCTGCCTCAGTTCGTGGAGCAACACTTCTACATCATAACTGGCCTGAAGATGGTTCACATCCTGAATTTTGACGGAAATAGTCAGGATGAGCAAGAAAACACAAATACCCAGCGGAAGGGCCGCCCAGGCTTTCAGGTCGCGTTGCCAAAGCCACCAGGCGGGGAGAATGAAAAAGAGGCTGAAGAGAAGAGCTGGAAGGATAGTAGTATAGGTTGAGGAGCTAAGGAAAGGGTAGGAAGGATGCTTTGTCTGAAGCAAACATAAGCGATTTTGGGCGCTACCGCAGGTGCAAAGAAAAGGACAAAGGAGCAATGGTGGCTTTTGTAACCTCTGGCAACGCAACCGTGTGGACAACAAATTGCAGGTTTGGGGGCCTTCGACGGCCCCTCTCGACTCCCTCCGGTCACTCGATGTTCGCTCAGGGACCGGGAGTCAAGTCAAAACCGTTCACGAATTTCGCTCAAGGCGAAATTCGTGAATGGCCGCACTTTGACAGTCGGTCCCCGAGGTGCTATGTAAATTTCCAAGCGTTTCGGGAAGTTTTTTTAGCTTTGATGATAAGAAGACGGTCTAATCAATTAGATCAGTC
>CALIGP010000374.1 GCA_938021455.1 uncultured Lewinella sp.
AAGAGGTGAAGCGTTCCAAAGATAAGCTGCTCAAGAACTTCGAGCTGGGCCAACGGGATGCTAACCGCGTAGGCCTGACGATGAGCGCCTACATTGCACAGGGAGACTGGCGTCTGGGCTTCATCAACCGCGACCGCGTCAAGGAGGTAACTCCGGAAGACGTTATGCGGGTAGCGAACACCTACTTTAAGTCTTCTAACCGAACGGTTGGGCGTTTCTTCCCCACGGAGGACCCTGATCGCGTAGAAGTTCCCGAAGTCCGCGACCTGAGTATCATCACCAACGGCTACGTTGGTGGCGAGGTACTTGCCGAAGGCGAAGAGTTTGACCCCGGCTACGACAACATCGATGAACGTACTTTGTCCGGTAAGCTGGGTAAAAAGGAAACCATTGAATTCAGCTTGCTGCCAAAGGAAACCCGCGGTAACAGCGTGCAGGCGAGTATGAATGCCCGCTTTGGCAACCTGGAGGCACTTCGCGGCCGCGCCGCGGCGGCCAGTTTCACCGGCCGGATGATGATGATGGGAACCGACGAAATGAGCCGGCAAGATATTCAGGATAAGTTCGATGCGCTCAAAGCCCGCGTCCGGATTTATGGTGGTGTAAACAACGCTGGATTTAGCATAGAAACCGAGCGAGATAACCTACCCGAAGTAATTAAGCTGGTGGGCGAAATCATGCGTAACCCCAGTTTCCCGGAAGAAGAATTTGTCAAAATGAAAAAGGAACGACTGGCCGGTATCGAGCAGAGTCGCTCCGACCCCCAGGCCATTGCTTTCACGGAGATGAGTAAGCGGACGAATCACTATCCTAAGGACCACCCTTACTACGCCACCAGCTTCGATGAAAGTGTGGAGCGCATTAATTCCGTTACCATTGAAGATGTACGGAAATTCTACAAAGACTTCTACGGCGGTGCCAATATCACCTTCGGTGCCAGTGGAGATATGGAAGCGGAGGATGTGAAAACAGCGCTGACGGAAGCATTCGGCGATTGGAAAAGCCCGACGGACTATGTCCGTATCGGACGTAAGCACCGCGATACCAAAGCTGATGCCGTCAAAATGGAAACGCCGGATAAGGCCAATGCCGTTTTCGTGGCCACTCAGGCATTCCCCATCGGGCAGGATCACCCGGATTACCCCGCACTCGTAATGGGCAACTTTATGCTTGGCGGAGGATTCCTGAATAGCCGCCTGGCTACGCGTATTCGCCAAAAGGAGGGTTTGAGCTATGGTGTAGGTAGTAACTTCAATGCCGGGGCTATGGATAAGACGGGTACCTTTATGGCCTACGCTATCTACAACCCAGAAAACCGCGAAGCCCTGGAGAAAGCTTTCCGTGAGGAAATTGATAAGGTACGTACCGAAGGCTTCACCACCGAAGAACTCGAAGCCGCTAAAAGCGGCTGGGTACAGAGCCGGCAACTAAGCCGGGCGCAGGACCGTGCGCTGGCCAGCAGACTAAGCAATAACCTCTTCCTTAAGCGGGACATGCAATGGTCTAAAGCACTGGAAGAAAAGATGGTCGGCCTTACGCCTGAAGCCATCAATAAGGCCATGGCCAAGTACCTTGACGTGGACAAAATGCTCCTCATCCGAGCCGGTGACTTCGCTAAGGCGGAGGCGAAGCGGCCGTAATGGAGTAATGATAGTAAGGTAGTAGTGATAGTACGATAGTAGGTCTGCCATCATTACTGCACGGTAAAATTTTGCGATCAGCGATCAGTATTCAGGCCGAAGAGCCTTGAATGCTGATCGCTGATCGCTTTTTTTATTCTGGTGAGTAGTCAGATCAATCCTTGCCCTGTGCCGGAAGACCTTGTTCGAGCTTAACAGTGGAATGCGGCGCGGACCGCAGGTGCAGGGTATGGACAATGAGCAAGGGGGAGCCGATTAGTCTCCGAAGGAGTTATGCTACTTACATAGTTCTTTTATAACCATTCTTTGCAGTTCTGCTGAGCTAAGCCGAAGTACCTGCGCTCAGTCGCCCGAATCCACCGTGTGTACCACGAGATGCACGATCAAGCTGTTTGAGACGTTCTCCCCTCTCCTCCGGACCTCTGAGCGGGCTCGAAGAGACCAGCGGAGAAGCTGCGCAGCAAAAGGGGCCGGGGGAGAGGTTTTCTATTGTAAGCAGTCACAAATTCTAACCATCCTACCTCCAACGCGCGGCAGCCCAAAATACCAACGAACCAAAATACCAACGAACCAAAACACCAACGCACCAAAATACCAAAACACTACCGCACCTCCCGAATCGAAGTCTCCCCCCGCTTCGTCATGTCTTTATCAAACATCCGCTGCTCCAGCCACTTACGGTTTTTGGCAATGTCACCGTTAAGGTATTTTTCGATCATCAGACTGGCGATCGGAGCGGCTACTGAGCCACCGTATCCACCATTTTCGATGTAGACGAGGATAGCTATTTTCGGGTTGTCCTTCGGCGCAAAAGCGGTGAAAGCGGAATGGTCTCCGTACCTGTTCTGAATGGTACCGGTCTTACCGCAAATATCAATGCCGGGCGTAAAGGCTAAGCGGGCCGTACCGTTAGTGACGGTTTGCCGCATGCCTTCCACCACCGTTTCAAAGTGCTGGCGGTCGATGTCGATATTGTGTCGTTCTACCTTGACTGGCCGGCCAATTCCTTCATTTCCCACTTGCATCTGCTTTACCAGGTGAGGAGTATACCAGTGCCCCCGGTTAGCAATGGCGGCAATGAAATTAGTGATCTGCAGGCTGGTCATTTCGTATTCTCCCTGTCCGATGGCAAGGCTCTTAACCCACGTTGCTCTCCAAAAACCATCGTCTTCGTTCTGTTTGGCATAAAAATCACTACTGGGTATAAAACCAGCGATTTCTCCCGGAAAATCGATACCCAATTTCCGGCCTAGTCCAAATTGATGCAGATAGTCATTAAATCCATCAAACCCTTCATTGGGTGATATACTACCAAATCGGTTAACATTTTCCAACCAGGCCGTAACGAAATAATTATTGCAACTCTGAGCAATGGCTTGTTCTACGTTGTTCACGTAAGGGTGGCCGTGACAACCCAGTAGCATTTTTCCGCCACTCCAGAAACCACCCCGGCAGGCCATCCCCCGGTTGGCGTCCAGTGTGCCCGTCTGTAACCCGATGAGGGCAACCAGGGTCTTGAAGGGGGAGCCCGGCGCATACTTACCGTTGATGGCTCGGTTGAGCAGCGGCTGCAAGGTATCCCGTTGTAGTTGGGTGAAGAAACTACTTCTGTCCCGCCCAATCCGCAAAGAACGGGGATTATAGGTCGGAGCCGAAATCATCGTCAGTATTTCACCAGTAGCGGGCTCAATGGCAATCACGGTGCCGACTTTGTTCACCATCAGGCTTTCACCGTACTGTTGCAAGTCGAGGTCAAGGGTTGTAATCAAATCGCTACCCACCACGGCCTCTTCTTCCACACCGGAAGATCCTACGGCGCGCCCGAGTCGGTCGCGGTACAGCCAGCGCTCTCCTTTTTCTCCCCTCAGGTCTTTTTCGTACTTGTACTCCAAGCCGGATATACCGTGGTAGTCTCCCCTGGAATACCGGCTTTCCTCACGATCAATGGCTCGTTGATCCACTTCTCCCATATAGCCCAAAACGTGTGCTGCCACCGGTCTGGGATAATTACGAGAACTCCGCAGGCTGGCAGAAAAACCAGGAAAGCGGAACAGATTCTCCTGAAAGGTCGCGTATTTCCGGGGAGATACGTTCGCCAGGAAGATGAAAGGTTTACTCTTGCTGTACTTCGGTGCCCACTGCTTGGGAATGGCGTTTTCGAAGTACTCCGGAGAGATTTGCAGCAACCGGCAAAACTCGGTCGTGTCAAAGCTACTATGGTCCTTAATGAACTGGTTATAGATCATTTCTACCTGGTACACCGGCTCGTTGATGGTTAACAGTTTACCATTACGGTCGGCCATCAAACCCCTTGCAGGATATAGCTTCTGCTTACTTTCACCGACCCTGGCGGCCCGCCCTTGCCAGTAGTCACTGAATACCTGTAGATGAATGGCTTTACCCACCAGCATTGCGGCAACGATCAGGATGATTATCCTGATGGTCGTACCCCGTTGAACTTGCCTTGTGGTGTTAGATCCAGTCATGAAAAGCTACAATAGACTCCGTCACTTCAGCTAATAATACGAACTGATGAGAGTCGATAGTATAAAATGTTTTGCCTTTGATCTGAAGTGACGGAGTCCGCCGCTTCGAGAAGGTTATCTCTTTTACTAATAGACGTGAAGCTATCAGGAAAGTAATCAATTGGGATTCATCGTATACATCACAAATATCGGAAATTTTCAGGAGAAAAGGGCCAGATGTCGTGTACCCGCAGATAACGAA
>CALIGP010000375.1 GCA_938021455.1 uncultured Lewinella sp.
ATCGGGAAGCACAGGTAAAAGTAAAACTGAACGCGAATGTGCAGGGAATGGGGTATAAGGCTTTACAGAAGTAGAAAGTCTCTCCCCTAAACACCAAGTCCCAAATAAAAATCAATACCAATGTTCTCCTCTTCTACAACAAGATTGTTGGCCCTGGCTATCTTCTTACTGAGCACTACCCTCTCGGCACAACTATACGCCCCCTTTCGCTTCGAGCATAATGACCGTACGATTGATCTACTCACCATTATGCAGGAAACCAACACTCCCTATTTGAGTGTTGCCCTTGACTATGGCGGCGGAGACACAACATTCACCGCCAGCAGCATCGACCAGGAGCTGGCAGACGACGCCCTCTTCCCCATCGGAGCGGCTTCCTCCGCCCCTATGATCGTACTCATACTTCAACTGGTGGAAACCGGAAAAGTCGACCTCGACGCTCCCGTAAACAACTACCTGAAAAGCATGAAGCTGCCGCTTAATCGTGGCCAGGAGGTTACCGTCCGCGACCTCCTCCTCATGAAACCCAAACTAGGCTCTGGCTATAAGCCAAAAGGCTTCGCCGCCGGGGAATCTCGCCCAACTTTACTGGAGCAAGCGCGCCAACTAAGCCCCAAAGGCACTCGTAAACCGAATAAAAGCCTGGAACACGGTGGCTGGATCATTCTACAGCTACTTCTGGAAGACTACTACGGCGAAGGCCTGCAAACGATCGCCGACCGGGAGATATTCACGCCGCTCTGCTTGGAGAGTATGATCTACGCCAGTGAACTGCCAGAAGAGCTTGCTGGCAAAGCCCCTTCGGGTCACGACAAAGATGGTTCCCCCTGGCTAGGCGGATACCAACGCTACGTCGCCACGGGCAGTCATGGCCTGTGGACTACGCCGCTGGACTACGCTCGATTTGTTCGCGCTTTATTTGATATCCGCGACGGAAAGACCAACTCCATCCTCCAACCCGCCACCATTCAGATGGCCATGAAAAGAGCCTATGGATTCCGGAGTCTGTTATTTCACGTTGACCAGAGCGGAGAACCTTATTGGGGCGGCAACGCTAAGGGCTACTATTTCACCCTGATGGTCAATACCCAGGAAAACTGGATTAGTGTCGTTGCTATGAACCGCCAGTTGAACTGGCAACTGGGTGGTCCAGTGGCCGGCCAGGCCGGCTTGCTGGCGAAGCAATGGAGATCGGCCGATAAGCTAGGCCTGTTCCTGCAGCAAACTGATCTTGACGATCCAACCTTGAAGGCCATCGAGCATTACGCCTTTTACACCGGTATCCGGACGGAGCGGATTATGACCGACCAGGGTTTTCCCGAAGAAATAACGGCCACGCCGGCCTATGTGTATCAATCTTCTGCCGGGCGCGCCATCTACAGCGGGCGACACGACAGTCCCGAGGCGATTGAGCAGTTCATTCGCCGCAGTCAGCTGGAGCCACGTAAGATGGTGGCCGACGAGCAGCAGCAGGTTTTGATTCGCCAGCGCGGACGGCAGCGCGTTTCCTTGCCCCTTAAACTGACGGCCCCAACGGGAACTAACCCACCAGCGGCCATTCCTAAACAGCTACAAATACAGATTTCCGCGGCATTACAGCAGGCCACTGAATTTAGGCAAGTTGCCCAAGCTTCCCTCACGGCACTCGACCGTCGGATCTACCTCGACTTTCACCCTTACCGAAATATGGACGGCAGCTACGCCATGAGCTACGCACTCTTCTCTCAGTTCAATTGCCACACCCAGGTAGCGGATAATTTTGGCAGCCCCATCCAGATCGGAGATATGGGCAGCGGCGTGGAGGCATTAGCCACCGCCATCAGCGAAGACCTGGAGAAAATGCTGCTAGCTAAAGCGGGCTTTGTCCCGTCTTACGTGCCAGCAACCGCTTCTGTAGCCAGCTGGGAGGAGCTGGGCTGGCGCCTCTCCCCCGAAATAAGCGCGAATCAAGCCGCTGACGCCTACGCTGCACCACTGGCTATCTCGGGAAACTATCGCGTTGCCTTAACAAAAGACGATCCTCCCGGCCTGTTTTTCAGCTTCCCCTCTCCGCTAGACCGCTACTCCGGCGAAGTACGGGAACTAACGGCCGACTTCCGCTTCAACGCCACCGGCACTACCCTTTCCGGTGAAGTTAACCTACCTACCTCTTCCATCGCCACCGGATCCGGCTCGCTGGACACCTACGTGCTGGGCGACATTCTAAAGAGTAAAAAATACCCACAGGCCAGCCTCTCCTTCTCCAATGTTGCCATTACGGGCAACTGGGTGGCCGGCCAGACGAAGCAACTAAATATTCCCGCAATACTCACCGCCCGGGGCAAGACCTACCCCGTAACCATGGCCGCAACCTTTACCCCGGATGTTTCCGGAAAGATGGCTGCCTCCGCCACCTTCGAGTTGGACTTCCGGACCGTATTCGGTAGCCCCGGCCCGGATGGGCCGGACGAGATCCGGCGGCGGCTGGGGTTTCGGGCGGGCTTAGACTTAGTCCCTACCGCAAAATAATTACAAAGCCTCATTTCAAAATCCTCAAAATTCAAGCCAATTATGCAACGTTTTCTTATCCTCCTCCTCACCGTAACGGCCTTAACTTTCACGACCCTCTACATGGCCAGTCCCGTCATCGCATTCCCAGCAGAAGCGCCGGGGGAAATTACCTTTATTGGTAATGCTGGCGGCGACAATCTCTTCACCGTCAACAGCTGGAAATTTGACCGGCTGGAGAATCTCTCCGACCCAGAAAATATCGGTGTGACGGCCACACTCGACATGACGTCCATTACCTGCGACTGGAAGGACCTCGAAAAGAACCTGCACAAGAAGAAAGACTATTTCTACAGCAAGAAATTCAACACCGCACAGATACAAATCGACGGCGCAGAAATGCAGGAAGACAGCAGCTACCTGGCGACGGCTACCCTAACGCTTAAGGGCGTTTCGAAAGAGCTACCACTCACCTTTACGCTCACCGGAGATGGCCCTTACGAACTCGACGCCCATGCGACGGTGGATCGCAGGAAGTTCAAGTTCAACGGTAGTGGACCGAAGGACGACGTTCCCGTGATGGTAAAGGCGACGCTGGAAGAGTAAGCGTCCAGACCTCCGAACCAATTAGAGGTAATCTCGTTCCAAAGGAGACTTTCCCCAACCTATCTACCATGAAAGCTGCCCTCGGACTCTCCTTGCTACTCTCTTTGATGCTAACGTCCTGCGCTCCCGATACCCCGCCTGCGGCGGAGAACGAGCAGAACGCTACGAATCAGGTCGACACGCCTACTCCGGCTCCCGCAACGGGCTTGCCGCCAATGACGGAAGAAGGAGACGGCAGTGAATTTCGCCGCATCGTGCTTAATGGCTACACCTGTGGTGACAATTGCTACCTACAGTACACACCGCTGGTTAATGGCGGCCATAATCAGGACGCCCTTTGTTCCACTCCCCTGTGCGCCGAATGGGAGGCCCTGGGAGAACTGCCCGACGAATTGATCGGGCAGGAAGCAATGGCTAAATTTTCCGTCGCTCCTCAGTACGATGGTGCGGGGAAGGTGATGCAAAAGGACTTTCCCAGCATCATTGAGATTCGGTTTGCAGAACCAGAATAAGGAGGCGCGGACGCAGGTGCAAGGGGCGTTGGAGAGCAGTGGGCCGTTCTTACCCCACCTCATTCAAATGCTTCGCCAATACGTGCCCCATGCTGAAACACCCCTGCAGTAAATACCCACCAGTAGGCGCATACCAATCCAGCATTTCTCCGATAGCGTAGGAATCAGGTATATTTTTGAGCTGGAGATTGTCATTTACTTCATTTAAATCAATCCCTCCAAGCGTAGAGATAGCTTCATCCATTGCTGCTGCAGCGGTAATGACGATGGGGATCGACTTGATACTGGCGACAAGTAAATCCGGGTTCAAATAGGTCGCTCTGTCGGAGAATTGCTT
>CALIGP010000376.1 GCA_938021455.1 uncultured Lewinella sp.
CCACCCAGTACCCGTCCGGGTCTTGAAAGTAAACCTGCAAAATGCCGTCTTTCCTGACGTAGTCTTTTGCGGGGGTTCCCAGCCAATCCGTATAGTCCACTTCGAGGCGCTTCAGGTGCTCTACAAAAGAAGGCACGTCGGCCGTAGATAAAGCAAAATGAACGGCCTTATTGGTTTTGATCTCAGCTCCCGGGCGAGGGATGAGGTGAAGTTGTCTTCCTTCATTCAGGGACAGCCATCTGGTTTTAGAATTGGAGGCCGTGTTTTTAATTTCTTCCAGCTGCAATACTCGTTGATAAAAATTAACGGACTTGTCTACGTTCTGTACGGAGATGGCGATGTGGTTGAGTAGGAAGGTTGGCATGAGTTGTTTTTTTTACAGCGCTTCGCTTGTTAGCAGACGGCTAAAGCCGTCGCTACTCCAAGCCCACCGCCGTCCGTCCTAGACGGAGTTCTTCATAAGTAAACTTCCCATCGAAATACTTATAACCATCACTCAGCAAAGCCTCCGCATCCTTCCGGAAGAATGGAGCCATTTCGTCGATCTTACTCTGTTCGATTAGGTCGGTAACGGGTAGATCTCCGCTCTTGACGAAGTGCGCGAGGTGGGTGGTGATGGTGCCGGTGGTCAGCTGGCGGATTTTGGCGACTTCAGCAATGGATTTGCCCTCCTGGTAAAGATCCAGGGTCGTCTGTTTAGTGTCGGAGCGTCTGCTGCCAGCGGGCTTCTTAGGGCCGGCTAAAGCCTGGAACAGATCGGTGACGACCTCCTTCCCCTCCAGGTAATCATCCACGATTTCGAGAATAGTTTCACCGTAGGAAGCAACGGTCTTCTGGCCCACACCCTTGATGCGAAGCAGGGAGGCGTTGCTGGTGGGCAGCGCTTCGGCGATGCCGATCAGGACGGCATTTGTGGCGACTATGTAAGCTGGCTTTTCAATCTCCTGAGCGGTAGCATTGCGCCAGTCGACGAGCTTACCGAATAAATCCGGATGCGTCAGGTCTTCAATCTGGACGGTTTTGGTGGGGGCGGCTTTGGCCACCCGTTTCGTGTACGCTGCGTCCGCATCCGCACGGGCACGGATGAAGCGGTCAGGCTCGAAGCCCTCCAGAGTACTTTCGAATACTTTAAGCTTGATGAAGGTCTGAAGGCGGAGGTCCTGCAGCCGCTCGGCAATCTGTCCGGCCACGCTCTTGTTGTCCGTCATAATGCCAAACTCTTCGAGCGTAGGGAGCAGGCTGTTGCCCAGGTAGTCCGTGAAATATTTGGCAGCGCCTGCGAGCCGCTTGGTCAGCTCAGGATGATCAGCGGGCAAAGTCGGATCCTTCGCGTAGATACTAAGCCAGGGGATAAATTTATGGCCCACCTCGATGGCTTTAGCCTTCACTTCTTCGTGCAGCTTATGGAATGTAGCGTGGGCGTTGCCCTGGATGGCACGCTCGTGCTCAAAGAGAGATTTCTGCATACGCTTGCCCGCCCACTCCAGCTCCGTGAAGGTGAACAGATTGTTGAGGCAGTCGAGTTGGTAGGCGTGTTTATCCGCCCGCAGGTCTTCTGCGGAAGGTTGCTCTTCCTCGGCTTTGGCGGAGTAGTTACTAACGACGGCATCGGTTCGAACGCTACTGTCCTGAATCTTGCTGCTGAGGACAATCCCCTCAAAAGTCTTACAACGACTCAGAGCCACGTACACCTGCCCGTGAGCGAAGGCAGAAGCAGCATCAATGACCACCTTTTCGAAAGTCAGTCCCTGGCTCTTATGAATGGTAATGGCCCAGGCCAGCTTCAGCGGATGCTGGGAATAAGTCCCGATGATGTTCTCCTCCACCTCCCGGGATTTGCCCATCTCGAACTTCCGGTTTTCCCAGATCACGGGGTAGACGATGATGTCGTCTTCTCCTGGGCAGGTAACGGTGATAGCTTCACCCTTAATGGCGGTAATCTTACCGATTTTACCGTTGTAGTAAAGCCGGTCCGGGTAGCTATCATTTTTGTTAAACATCACCTGGGCACCAATCTTGAAGGTGAGTTTCTCCTCGTTGGGATACATGGACTCTGGGAAAGTGCCCGTTGTTTCGGCGGAGAATTTGTACTCCTGTCCGGCGAGTTCCTGCAGCTTTCGTTCGTTGATACTCCTGGCGGAGGCATTATGGGAACTAAGGGTAATGTAGCCGTCGGCTTCATCGGGACGGAAGTTGGCTTCGTAGCGTTCGTTGAGGGTAGCGAAGACCTCGCCGTCCATCTGGTTGTTGCGCACCTTATTGAGTAGGCCGATGAATTTCTCATCCGACTGCCGGTAAATGTGCTTCAGCTGCACGACCCGGGCCCGGGCTTTACGCAGGGCGATGCTGCCAAAGAAGTAAGCCGTTTTGTAATGGGGGCTGAGTTCGCGCCAGTCGCTGTCTTTGACCACCGGCGGTAGCTGGTGAAGATCACCGATCATGAGCAGCTGCAAGCCGCCGAAGGGCTCGTCGCGGCGGCGAACCTGTCGCAGGACTACGTCGATACCATCCAGCACGTCCGCACGCACCATGCTGATCTCATCGATGACGAGTAAGTCCAGGCTTTTAAGCAGTTCGATCTTTTTGGCGGAGAACCGTTTCTGGCGCATTTCGCGGTCCGTTCGCTCGGGCGTCAATACGCCGAAGGGAAGTTGGAACAGGCTGTGAATGGTTACGCCCTTGGCATTGATGGCCGCAACACCGGTTGGGGCAACGACGGCCATTCGCTTGGGCAGCTCTGCCCGGATCCGATGCAAAAAAGTCGTCTTACCCGTACCGGCCTTCCCCGTAAGGAATAGGTGACGGTTCGTCTGGCTGACGTAGTCGTAGGCAAGTTCGAGTTCAGGGTTAGTGGCCATGGACGGCGAAGGTAAAACTTGTGGGGGAGTTAGGGTAGCAATCATGGTTGCAAGGTGGGAACAGAATTATCCGTTAGTCGTCATTTATACGTATAAAAACGTTTATATGCGTTTATAGACGGATAGGGGTTGCGAGTTGCAGGTTGCGGGTTGGGCGGATGGACGCGGATTTTTGGGCGCGGACGCAGGTGCAAGGTTTTGGTAAAAGAGAAAGGGTGACCCGGACGCTCGAAGGCCGCTCTGCGACGCTACAAGGTCCTGGCCGCGGTCTGTAGGGACCTAGTAGCCTCCTGAAAGGACCTACTAGCGTCCCGGTTCTTAACCGCAAGATATTGGATGTAGGGTGATAAGAATTTACTAATGCTTGTGTTAGGAAACCTCTCCCCCGGCCCCTCTCCGAAGGAGAGGGGTGACCCTTCGACTTTGATTATCAGTAAATTATAGCATATTTACTCTCTTTTGATTTCTCATGCATAATTGGTGAGTTACAAATTCTTATCACCCTACATCGGATGAACTTTTGCCGACTTCGTCAGGCAAAAGAGACCGCCGATGACCGCTGGCTTGCCTGCTTAGTATCTTCTGCCAATCGTAAATACCTCCCTCAAGAATCAAAAATCGAGAATCGAGAATCGAGAATCACCCCTTCTCCTCTTATCTTCGCCCCATGGCAAATACCTCCTACGAAACCGTCATCGGCCTGGAAGCCCACGTGCAGCTGGCCACCGAAAGCAAAGCCTTCTGCGCCGACCGCAACCAGTTCGGTTCGGAGCCGAACCGGAACATCAGTATGATCAGCCTGGGCTACCCAGGCACCTTACCGATGCTGAACGAACAGCAAGTTCGCTTTGCCGTCAAGCTGGGCCTGGCGCTGGGATGTAAGATCAATAAGCGCAGCACCTTTGACCGGAAAAATTACTTCTACGCTGACCTTCCCAAGGGCTACCAGATCACCCAGGATGAGAATCCGATTTGTCTGGGCGGAGGGCTTCCGCTGAGAACAACTTCCACTGCACCTGCGTCTGCGCCGAAAAATCGTGAACCAAGAATCGTACAACTTCATCACATCCATATGGAGGAGGATGCGGGTAAAAGCATCCACGCCAACGGAGAGCCCTACACGAAAGTAGATCTGAACCGCGCCGGCACTCCCCTTTTGGAGATCGTCACCGAACCCGATCTCCGTTCCGCCGAAGAAGTGGACGCCTTCATGAATGGCATGCGTCGACTCGTTCGCTGGCTCGGCGTTAGTGACGGCAACATGCAAGAAGGCAGCCTTCGCTGCGACGTCAACATCAGCGTTCGCCCCGAGGGGCAAAGCGAATACGGCACCCGCTGCGAAATCAAGAACATGAACTCCATGAAGTTTGCCCGCCAGGCGGTGAGCTACGAAGTGGAGCGACAGATCGGGCTGATCGAAAACGGAGAATCCGTCCGCCAGCAAACGCGGCAGTTCGACCCCGTCAGTGGGACTACGAGCGCCCTACGCGACAAAGAAGACGCTCATGACTACCGCTATTTCCCCGATCCGGACCTTCCTCCGGTAGTACTTAGTGATGCACTCATCAACGAAATCCGTGCGGAGATCGACGTCCTCCCCTGGCAGGCCTACACCCAGCTGCTCAACGATTTTGAACTGGACACTGATGATGCTCATCAGCTCAGCGAAGACCGGCTTACTTACCATACTTTCCTGGCCTATGCAGAGCTATCGCCTTCCGTTACCGACCTGGCTAAACTATGGGTCAACCGCATTGCTCCCTGGCTGAACGAGGAAGGGCTCAGCCCCGATCAACTTCCCCTAACGCCCGATCAAATTGCTCAGTTTCAGGAGATGATCCTAGCCGGTGACGTAGCCGCTGCCGCCGCCAGCGCTAAGCTCCTGCCTTCCCTGCTGGAAACTCCGGGCGCGCCCATGCAACGCGCCGAAGACCTCGGCCTAATCCAGAACAACGATGCTGACTTTCTTAGCGGACTGGTCGATGCCGTGATCGCTGAGTTCCCTGACAAAGTCCTCGCCTACCGGAAGGGTAAAAAAGGCCTTATTGGCTTCTTCATGGGCGAAGTAATGAAGCGCTCCAAGGGAAGTGCAGAGCCGAAGGAGACGAATAAACTACTGCAGGAGCGGTTAGGATAGTATGATAGATTGATAGTAATGATAGTTTGATAGTAGGCTGCCGCATTTTGGAGAAGGAATTCCGTGATTGCACCATTGCCGCACACATAGTCCTGAAAGGACGCCTACCGTAGCGAGGGGTGACCAAGCTGGCGAAGCCGGCGCGGGACCCCCTCGTACGAAGCCAGTGCGGTAGCCTAGAGGACGACCAAACGACCAGGCTACTACCGCCCCTTCACCACCCGTACTCGTCCACTACGCCCGTCATCCGCCATCCAACGCAGCAGGTAAATGCCTTGTGGCAAGCCGTCGAGAGAAACCGAAGTGCGGCTAAGTCCAGGAGTCACGGACTGCTCCTTAAGTTTTCTACCGTTACCATCGTATACACTGATCGTAGAAAAGCTAACGGAAAGCGGTACATCGATATTAACGACATCGCTCGTTGGGTTAGGATAGGCTTTAAGTTGCAGTGCCGCAGGCAGATCCCGGCGCGGTGTGCTAGAGATGAGCTCTTCTAGATCATGACGAACGATGAAGCCACGCCCACCAACGAAGAAGTATTTTCCGTCCGGGCTAAATGTCCCGGCCTGTGGTGTAAAACAATTACCCGCGAGGGAAGACCAGGTCACCCCTTCGTCCTTTGAACGAATGACTTCATTTCTATCCGAATTCGAACGCACGCCCACAATACTCCCATCCGTTGGGTGATTCTGAAAGGCGTAGGCACCAAAACGTAAAGCAGAGCGTGACCAGGTAGCTCCTCTATCCGTTGTTTCGTAGAGGCTACTGAAATTAGCTCCAAAACCAACTTCTTCAGAAGTAAAAAAGATCGTCGTGGGGGTAAACCCGGGGAATTGTGCACCCTCCGTCCAGCTTTGTCCTCCATCCGTAGTGTAAGCGTACTTCCGGTTACGGTCCAGGACATAGCCGTTATTATCGTCGTACCAAAACAAGGTCGTAGCAAACATTGCCCGATTGTGTTGGATGGCGTTGAAGGTCTGCCCGTTGTCTGCTGATTCATAGGCATAGTTGGGGCCAAAGAAGTAAATATTTCCGTTGGGTTTACGCGCTACAATATCAGGGGATTCATTCTCAGGCACCAGCCCAGCGGGAAAAAAGTCAGTTAAGGTTACGCCGAAATCCGACGTTGTCACAGTGTTTCTGTCAAAAAGAATGACGGGTTTCCCTCCAATCACCGTCAGATAGCGTGCAATGATGCTTATGTTTTGTTTGCTCCAACTCAGGCCACTATCCGTTGTGGTTAAAAGAACGTTCCCGGCAATCGCGTAACCCGTTTCGTTGGAGCTAAAGGCAATTCCGATAAAATCTCCCGAGCGTTCGTAATCATCAAGACGGACAAAGTCCATAAAATTACTAGCGGAGTACAACAGTTGATTCTCATTGCCGGGAAGAAAAAATTCATTCCCCTTACGGTGGTATTTCTCCCCTGAAGTACGGACATTACCAATACCGTACTGCCCACGGGTCCAGGTAACGCCACCGTCGTTACTCTCTGCTAAAGTGATCCCTTGGTTAGCTACCAGGCGGGTAGCCGAAAGCGGGGTAAACCATCTGAGGGATGTCAGCTGTACTTCGGCATTAAGTTGTGTCCAGCTTGCCCCTCCGTCGCTGGTTCGGTAGAATAAGTCATCCGTGTCCCAAAGCCAACCGTCGTTCTCATTTAAGAAGTTAATATGGAAAACCCGGACGGGGTGGGTGTAGCCCGTCGCCGTAAAAGAAGCGCCGCCGTCCGTCGTTTGTAGTACTTGTTCATCAGCTACGAGATACCCCGTCTGGCTGGTCGGGAAAGAGATATTACTATCCTTATTGGCACCGAATTGCACTTCGGTCCAATTAATACCGCCATCTGTTGACCGGTAAAAGCCTGCACTTCCTGCCTCATGGATCACCAGGTCGTCCGTTAACCAGTGCAACTCACCGCCATCATTGTAGTTAGCGTAGGTTACTTCCGTCCACCGGTTTCTGGCCAGGCGGTAGAGCTTTTCATCGGTAGCCAGCAGGCGGGTTCCACAGCCGCCGGGCGGGCAAGCGATGGAGATGATGTCATTGTCGGTAGGCGAATCTTCCACCGTCCAGGTGGCACCGTTATCCGTTGTTTTGCGGAGTACCCCGCAAGTACCGCCGAGGTAACCGAGGCCGGAGTCGTCAACGTGTATGTCATTGATATTGCTGATGTAATCAACGGGGTAGCTTACATCAACGTTAGTTTGAGCAAAAGAGGGTACAGCCGAAAACAACAGCAGCAGCCAAAAGACAATAATAGAAAGAGCGAATTTCATAAAGCAGGTTTTCTCTAGGGACGAAGGGATGGGGTGAAATACATAACCAATATAAAAAATACTTAGATTACACTGTAATAGTAGCATCGCGGAGCGACCTGAGCGCATCAGAGGTCAGCCGAATCTCCCTCTTTTCCCTACCTTCCCTCCATGCTCCCAACTTCCTACGAATCCTTCTGGCTCCAGCATCGACAACAGCGCATGACCGACTATGCTAGCGGCACCACCGACTGGGTAGTTGGTTTGGCGCCGGAGGTAGCCGTTAATCTGCCCGCAACGGAAGTGAGTAGGCTACTGATACAACGTTTGGGGGAAGAGGTCTTCTCCTCTTGCCTGGACCCAGAAAACCGTATCCCCTCTCCAGTAGCGAGCGAAACCAACGGCAACTGGTTAAAAACCTGCCACACCGTCGGCGTCAATGTCCGCATCATTGGTAGCTTCTGGGAAGTGGTTAAATACGCCACTACCCTCCCCGATCACATTCGGGGCATTCACCTGCTGCCCATTTGGGAGCCGGGAGTTGTGGGCAGCCTCTATGGCATGGCTAGTTGGCAACTCAATCCGGAGTTTTACAGCCAGGAAGCAGCGGCGCTCTATCCACAGCTGGCGCGCATCGAAGATCAGCTTGCCGCCGTCATCAACTTACTCCATGCGATGGGCAAGGTTGTTGGCATGGACGTTATCCCTCACACCGATCGCTACAGCGAACTGGTACTCGCCAATCCGTCTCATTTTGAGTGGATACGACGCTGGGACTTATCCATTATTAGTCACCGGGATTATCTACACGAAGAAGCACAGGGCGCCATCATTGAATGGCTGCGGGAACGAGGCCCTGCCCTATCCGCCTACGGCATGGTCGGCGAGTTTTGGCGACTCAGCGAAGAGAATCGTCTGAAGCTACTCTTTGGTCATCCGGATGATTACGGCGGGCGGCAGGGGCGACGAGTCGACCTCGTCGACTGGCTCTACCACCGCGGGCTGGAGCCCGCGCCCGCTACCATGGGCCCACCCTACCGGGGCCTGGAGGTAGACCCCAACCCAGAGGCCATGACGATCGATGATGCCGGCAGGGTCTGGCGCGACTACCGCATCACCGAGTCGACCGAAATGAGCCGCGCTTTCGGTCCGCTGACCCGCTATAAACTCTATGGCCGTAAGGATGACAACGAAAACTGGGAAATCGACTTCGAGCAGCCCCGGACCTTTGTCTGGGACTACCTCACCCAACACTACGCCAAGCAGCAGGCCCGCTACAACTTCGACTTCATGCGGGGCGACATGAGCCACGTGCAGATGCGCCCCGACGGCGTGCCCAAAGAGGTCGATGACTACTATGATCCCCTTCGGGCCGTCAAGCGAAAGATCGCCGAATCGACGCCCCATTTTGCCTACTTCGCAGAGAGTTTCCTCACCGAGCCCGGCTATATGGCCTTCGGCGATGAGGTAGAGCATCTGGAACGCAGCGAAGCCGAGGTTACCCTGGGCAATCTCCAATCTTCTGTCCCCGGTTACATCGAGTTTTGGGTAATGATCGATCACTACCTCGATGTGGCCAACCGTTCCACCGTCACGCCCGCCTGGACGGTTATTACCGGTGATAAGGATGACCCCCGCTTTGACCATTTCCACCATCACGGCGAACTGGCACGGCTCTTTACCGGGCTCTTCCTGGGCAAACTACCAATGTATTTCAGTCTTGGCTTCGAGCAGCGGGATCGTCATTTGGAACGGGCGGCCAACGAGGTCTATTCTAAGCTCTATGTCTTTCAGGAGACGCGGGGAGACAAGGCGGTCTCCGGCCCTTTCCAATGGGGCAGTAACTTGGCTTTATTTGCCAGTCTGACCGAATTAAACCGCTTTGCAGCGGGGATAATGGCGCATTTGGGAGAGACGCAGGTTTTGGGCGCCCCGATAGCTATCGGGGCAGGTGTCAAGGCCCCTATGCGGCGCAACGCGCCGGTCCCCAAAGGGGAAAGCTCAGATAGCAAGGTTTTAGCGTGGCTTCGGTCCGCTTCCGACGGGGAGGGAGCTTACCTCTTCGTCGTAAACTTCTCCCCTAAGGCATTGCCCAAAGTTACTGTTGCTCCAGGCAAAACCTTCACTTCTGCGGACCTTCTATTCAGTACCAAATCCGTACAACAGGAAACACTACTTCTAAACAAAGGAACCATCCAACTTACCAATCTGGCGGGCGGGCGATGTTATCTGCTTAAATAATGAGCCCTTTCACGCTCTGCGCATAAGAGTCTTGCACATCCATGATGCTTATTCCACAGGAGCGTTAGGTGAGATCTTGTGGGTATCTCGTACGCTGCTAAACGTCAAATCCAACAACTTCCAGCCCCCTTTCTCTTTCTTGTAGATTTCGGTTACGGTGAATTCATTGGAAACATCATTTCCCCTAACGTGTGCGACCAGTGTGATCCGGTTCCAGAGTACTGCCGTGTTGTCAAAGACTTCCACGACGGCATCATGGACATCCGCCTGCTTGTACCAGATACTACCGGATTCAATGATCTCAAGTTCTCGCGTCTTATTCCAGGTACCGCTCATATGTACAAACTTGGACCGGTCATGAAAGAAATCTGCCAGTTTTTCGGTGTCTTTCTCCGCCATCCAAATCCACTTGTCTAGGGAGAGTTGAAGTAGTTCCTTCGCGGCGGAAGCCTGCTCTTCGGCGGTAAGACTGGACGATACTTGCGGTGTAACGCAAGCAGAGGAAGTGATCAGACAGAAAGCCAGGAATAGAAAAGTTAAGCGTCCCACGGTTGAAAATGATTTAGAAGTTAGCATAGGCAAAGTTAGACTCGCAAGCCCAGATTACACCTACCCGAAATACTGGTTCTGCCAGAACATCTCAATTACTACTTCGCTTCTTTGGGTAGTCGTGTCCGTAGATGATTTGTACCGCTGACTGAAGTCGGCGGTACAAACTACCCCTTCAACTTCTCCGGCAACTCCCGGAAGCCCATGTTGTAGAGCGTAAAGCCATACATATCCGCCGCCTGCTCGATGCGCTTGCTGACGGGCGTGCCGGCACCATGCCCCGCATCCGTCTCAATGCGGATGATGACGGGGTTATCCCCAGCCTGCTTATCCTGTAACTCAGCGGCGAACTTGAAGCTGTGAGCGGGTACTACGCGATCGTCGTGGTCGCCTGTGGTCACCATCGTAGCGGGGTAATTCGTTCCGGGCTTGACGTTGTGGACGGGTGAGTACCCCTTCAGGTACTCAAACATTTCCTTATTATCGTCAGCAGTACCGTAGTCGTAAGCCCAACCTGCTCCGGCGGTAAAAGTGTGGTAGCGCAGCATGTCCAGCACGCCAACGGCGGGCAGGGCGACCTTCATCAGATCCGGGCGCTGGGTCATCGTAGCGCCTACCAAGAGGCCACCGTTGGAGCCGCCACGGACGGCGAGGTAGTCCGAAGAAGTATAGTTCTCCGCAATCAGGTATTCCGCCGCAGCGATGAAGTCATCAAATACGTTCTGCTTCTTCAGCTGGGTGCCGGCATCGTGCCAGGCTTTACCGTACTCGCCGCCGCCACGAAGGTTTGGCACGGCGTAGATACCGCCCTGCTCCATCCATACCGCGTTGGTGATACTGAACGAGGGCGTCAGACTAATATTGAAGCCACCATAGCCGTAGAGAATGGTCGGGTTCTTACCGTTACGCTCCATACCTTTTTTGTAGGTGATGATCATCGGCACTTTGGTGCCGTCTTTGGAGGTAAAGAAAACCTGCTCGCTTTCGTACTTGTCGGGGTCGAAGTCGATGGCCGGTTCTTTGTAGATAGCCGAAGTGCCACTCTCCGCATCGTAAGTGTAGATGGATCCTGGCGTTTTGTAGTTCGTAAAGCTGTAGTAGATTGTTTCCGCCTCGGCCTTGCCGCCAAAGCCCCGGATGGATCCTACACCAGGCAAGTCAACCTCCCGTACCAGCTTACCTTCGTAGTCGTATTGCTTTACTTCCGAGATAGCGTCAACCATGTAGGAGGCAAAGATGTAGCCAGAGCCCGTGCGGGGGCTTAGAACATACTCCCGCTCAGGGATGAGGTCTGTCCAATTGGCGGGCGCAGGATTGCTGGCATCAACCGTTACAATCTTCTGGTTCGGTGCGTCGAGGTTGGTCACCAGGAATAGCTTGGAGCCATCATTGTCCAGCACGTAGGTATCGCTGTCCGTATGGTCCAGGATGGTTTTCATCGGGCTACCGGGCTTCGTCAGGTCTTTGATAAATAGCTTATTGCCGGAAGTGGATACACTAGCGGAGATGAGCAGGTAGTTATCATCTTCCGTTACGGATGCACCGCAGTAGCGGTGCTTTTCAGCGGTCGTACCACCGAAGACTAGCTCGTCCGTACTCTGGGCCGTACCCAGTTTGTGGAAGTAGACTTTGTGCTGATCCGTTTTCGCCGATAGCTCGCTACCCTTCGGCTTGTCGTAGCTGGAGTAGTAGAAGCCTTCGTCTCCTTTCCAGGACATGCCGCTGAACTTGATATCCTTCAACGTGTCCTCGGTGATCTCCATCGTTTTGGCGTCCATGATGATGATCTTGCGCCAGTCGCTGCCGCCTTCGGAGATAGCGTAAGCCGTGATGTTCCCACTCTTCGAGAAACTCATGCCGCCGAGTGAAATGGTGCCGTCTTCGCTGAATTTATTCGGGTCCAGAAAGACCTCGTCTTCGCCCTCTTCGTTCACCCGGTAGAAAACGGATTGGTTCTGCAGGCCATCATTTTTGGAATAGTAAGAATAATCACCTTCGATGAATGGTGCGCTGATTTTCTCGTAGTTCCACAGCTTTTCCAGCCGTTCTTTGAGCTCATCTCGGTAAGGAATATCTTCGAGGTAGCCGAAAGTGACCTTGTTCTGCTGCTTAACCCAATCACCGGTTTCCTCACTCATATCGTCTTCTAACCAACGGTAGGCGTCTACGACTTCTGTGCCAAAGTAATTGGTTACAGTATCTACCTTTTTTGTTTCCGGATAGGTAAGTGGTTCGGAGGCCATTGGGGTGGTATCGGTTTCCTGGCAGGAGAATAGGCAGGAGAACACGAGTAGGCAAAAAAGGAACTGTTTCATTTGGTATGGATTGGTTAGCTCCGCTGAAGCAACGAAGGGAAGGCAGACAAAAATAGGGTTTTGGTTGGAATCGCTAGATTCCGGCCGCTTTTTGATCGCGCGGACTATAGTCCGCCAAACTAATCCATCACAATATGTAGCCGCGGGCGCAGGTGCTGTGGGAGGTTAAAGGAGCAATGCTAGCACCAGCAACATTGCTTTTCATCCTTTCCTTTGCACCTGCGTCCGCGCCGCATTATTCGCTCAATTAGTCATCCGATCCGTCCCAGAAAAGGGCTCCACAGTCGACATTAAGCACGGTAAGGATCAGCACATCAGACACCGGCATACACATACCGGGCTGATCGGAAGTCAGCGTAAGGGTGACGGATCCACTCGTTCTGTCCGTTGCTCCGGGGTCATAGCCGGCAACCTCAGAAAATATTGTGGCGGGCGCCCCAAGGTCGTCCAGGAAGACACCGTCTCCGTCGGTCGTCCAAACGCCATCCGTTACGCCGCCGGTAATGGACGCTCCGGACACCGCCAAATCGAAAATTTTGTTGCCACAGACGGAGCCGTCGGCACCAGCATCAACCAGTACTTCTTCCAGAATATCAAAGGTAATGTCAACCGTTTCACAGACACAGTTATCTCCAATAGCCGTAACCCGAGCCGTTAGTTCCTGACCAGCGCAACTAGCAGGTATAGTGGTAGTAATCGCGGTGGGGGTTGCTTGCGCAATCGGGCCATCTACCACAAAAGTTCCCACTACCGTATTGGGGTCATCGGGGCAGAAAAACTCAAAGGTCACGGACTCACCGGCATTAATTGGCAGGGTATCAACGGTGATCATTCCATCCACCCGGTATTCGCCATTTTCCGTACAAGCCATGAATTCGCTGAGCGTAACCACTGGCTTGAGGAACCGTATAGTATCCGTTGCCTGACCGGTGATGATGGTGAAATTATCACACACCCCGTTGGGATCCGTAGCACACGTAATGCCGCTGTTAGTACTCGTACTTATTATATTGAGTACCCCCTCATCATTACAAATACCTCCGGCAACGGCCATGGCATCTAGTTCAAACATATAGGTAACTGGTGCATCGACGTTTGGTGCGATGCTGATGACAAGTGTTTGCGATCCGTCCATGGCTACGTCCACCCGCTCAAACTGAGGACAGGTAGGCTGGTCAGCAGCGTTATTGGCAGTAC
>CALIGP010000377.1 GCA_938021455.1 uncultured Lewinella sp.
AGGTTGCGGGGTGGGCGAATTTTCGGACGGTTCCTACTAGAATCGGTCGGTGTCTGAGCTTGCGATGTACTGAGCTTGCCGAGTATCGACCATCGAAAATAAATTTTCAACGCCTTCAGTATCGTGACTTAATATGATGCGTTAGCCCTGGGGGTGCGTGGTGCGGGTTAAAGGATTTACCAAACCTGCAACTTGCCCCCTGCAACCTGTCCTCCCCTACCCCAACAACAGCTTCGCACTATAGCCCGCCACATACTCCAGGCTATTAGCCGTAGCGTGTTCTCGTTGATAGAGAAGATTATGCTTGATGCCTGCGATCACACGGGGTGATTTACTGGCAATACTGGCCGCAATTTCCGTTACGCCCGCCATCAAAGCATCCCGGTTAGAAAAGGACCGGTTAACCATTCCGGCGCTGATGGCCTCGGGAGCAAACATCTTCCGGCCCGTAAAAGCCAGTTCGCTCACAAGGCCAGGTTGTAGTATATAAGGTAGCCGCTGCAGCGTTCCAATATCGGCTACAATACCGAAGTCTACTTCCTTGACAGTGAAGTAGGCATCGTCTGAGCAGTAGCGCATATCGCAGGCGGAGACAATGTCTACCCCACCCCCGATACAACCGCCGTGGATGGCGGCGAGTACTGGCTTACGGCACTGCTCGATGGCGGTAATACTGGCTTGAATCCGGAGGATGAAAGTTTCCAGCTGGGTGATCATCTCTTCTTTCGTGCCGGTGGCACGGGCCTGGAGGCTTCCCAGAACAGACAGGTCCATCCCCGCACAAAAGTGTTTTCCTTCGCCAGCGAGGATGACGACGTGGACGTCTTCGTTTTCGTCCAATTCCCGGAAGGTGTCGCCCATCGCATCCCAGTCGGCTTCTGCCAGGGCGTTAGCCCGGTCGGGATGAGGAAAAGTAACGGTTGCGATGTGGTTAGCAATGGAAGTTTTCATGCCTTATTTATTGTCTCTCAATTAGCGGAACATGTTTACCATCCGCATTCGGTCACCGTGCAGGTGGTCCATGCCATCGACGTAGAGCGTAGTGCCGCTGGTGTAGGCGGAAAGCGGACTCGCCAGAAAGAGAACGGCGTTGGCCACGTCCTCAATGGTACCGTGGCGTTGCATCAGGTTCTCCTCTTTCATTTGATCGAGGAGCGCTTTAACGGGCTCGGCGTAGGTGTCTAGTCCGGAAGAAATGATGGTCCCCGGGGCGACACAGTTCAGGCGGATGTTGTAAACGGCCCACTCCTGCGCCAGTGTTTTGGTCAGGTTCTCCACGGCGGCGCGGGCGGCGCCAGTGTGGGCCATGCCCGGAAAACCGCGTAGGTGGTTAACGACAATGTTGATGATGTTGCCGCTTTTTTGGGGCACGAAAAAGCGATTCGCCATAATTCGTGACACAAAAAAAGTACCGTTCACATTCGTGTTGATTACCGCATTCCAGCCGTTATCGCTGATGTGCCGAGCCAGGCTGGGGAACTGCCCACCGGCGTTATTGACCAGGATATCGAGGCGGCCGAATTCACTTTCAATCCTATCCGCCAGGGCCTCCACTTCCTCGCTTTTACGAATGTCACAGGGGCGCTGCACGCAGGTGCCGTGTTCGGATAAGGCAGCAGCGGCTTCCGCCAGCGGCGCCGCTTTGCGGGCGCAGATGATGACTTTGGCCCCCAGCTTCAGCAAAGCCTCCGCAATGCCGTAGCCGATGCCCGATCTGCCACCGGTGACGAGGGCTACTTTGTCTTGAAAGAGATTGGGGGCGTACATGGGCGGTCGACTTTGGTTGCGGCGCAATGTAGCGAAAATTCGCTGGAATCGCTTTTAGTTGAGAACTTAAACAACAAAGCATAAGGCAGTCATCTCATCGCTCCTCCAAACTTCCCCTGCACCCGCGCTCCGTCGCCCACACTCTTTATCTACGCAAAAAATCCTACCTTCCGTCTTCTAATCTCGATCCATGCAATTTCCTACCTTACTCCATGCCTTCTATCACCGTGAAAAAGCCCAGGCTGAGCGCGTCTATCTTCGCCAGCCCTTTGGGGAAAAGTGGGAAGATTACAGCTGGGCCGAAGTAGGGCAAATGGCCCGTAAAGTGGCCACTTATCTGAAAGCGCAGAACTTCCCTCCCCGCAGCCACATCGGGCTGGTATCGAAGAATTGCCGGGAGTGGGTAATTGCCGACCTGGCCATCATGATGGCCGGTCACGTTTCTGTCCCCTTCTTCGCTACCCTGACCGGTAAGCAAATTGCCGAGGTACTAGACCTGGGAGACGTTGTTTGTCTCTTCGCTGGCAAAACCGAAGTTTGGGACGACATGAAAAAGGGTGTCCCAGAAGACATGCCCGTAATCCGTTTCCCGCATTATTCTGGCAACTCGGAGGTAAAACGAGGCAAAGACTGGAACGAGATTATGCAAGAAAACGCGCCAATGGAGGGTGACCCCGTTCCATCAGCTGATGACCTCTGGACCATCATCTTCACCAGCGGCACCACCGGAACGCCAAAGGGTGTGATGGTTAAACATGGCACTATGGCCGCACAGGCACGGGCTATTCATGACAAAAATGTCCTGAACCTTGACCAGACCGGTGCCAGCAATGTTTTCTTCAGTTTTCTACCGCTCAATCACGTAGCCGAACGTGGCGTAGTAGAATGTATGTGCATCTGGTACGGTGGCTCCATGGCCTTCACCGAAAGTATTGATCGCTTCGCCGCCAACCTGCAGGATATCCGGCCGACACTATTCTTTGCCGTACCCCGAATCTGGACTAAACTCCGTGGTGGTGTGCTGGCTAAGATGCCACTGGAGAAGCTCAATAAATTCCTCCGCATTCCCATTCTTTCCTGGTACGTTAAGCGAAAGATTGCTAAGGGACTTGGTCTGGACCGGACGCGGATTAACATCACCGGTGCCGCCGCCATTCCACACGCAACAAAGTCCTTTTTTGCTAAAATTGGTCTGCCCTTATCCGAAGCCTACGGCATGACGGAGAACTGCGCTACCAGCCACATGCTCTTCCCCGGTCAGGACAAGCCTGGCTCCGTTGGCCGGGCACAGCCCGGCACGGAGTGCCGCATCGACCCGGACTCCGGCGAAGTGCTCACTAAGGCTCCCTATACGATGGATGGTTACTATAAAGACGCAGAAAAAACGGCCGAGACCATCACCGACAGCTGGTTGCACACCGGTGATCAGGGCAAAATTGACGAGGATGGCTTCCTCTTCCTTACCGGCCGGGTGAAGGACACCTTTAAAACGGCTAAAGCCAAATTTATCGTTCCGAACGAAATTGAGAAAAAGTTTGATAGCCTGACCGATCTGGAGCAAATGTGTCTGTTGGGCCTTGGCATGCCACAACCCGTTCTTATCGTTTCTCTTTCCGAGCTCGGTGCGGCGCTTCCGCAGGATGCCTTGCAGCGTTCGTTGAAAGCAAAGTTGGACAGCGTCAATGCGACCTTAGCGAGCTACAAAAAAGTAGCCGCCATCGTTGTGGCCAAAGAAGACTTTACCGTAGAAAACGGCCTGCTCACGCCTACCCTAAAGGTGAAGCGTCCACAGGTGCACACCCGCTTTAGTGAGAGCCTACCCGAATGGTGCAGTCTGGATGGAGCCATTATTTGGGAATAAGCGAACAGCCAGTAAGTAAAGACCACTGATTTACAACCATGATTTGGACCACCCCCCCCACCCTGGAAGGGCTTAACGCCAGTAATGAAGATACTGCAGCATCTCACCTGGATCTTACATTCACTGGGTTTGGTGACGACTACCTGCTCGCAGAAATGCCCGTCACTTCCCGTAGCGTACAACCCATGCGGAGGCTCCATGGCGGAATCAGCTGTTTTATTATTGAGACACTCGGTTCAGTAGCCGGAATGCTGTCCGTTCCAAAACCCGGCAAGCAATATATTGTGGGCACGGAGATTAACGCCAGTCACCTTCGGGGAGTCTCGGAAGGGGATAAGATTTTTGGCAAGGTCACTCCCGTCCGCGTAGGTCGAAGGGTTCAGGTCTGGCAGGTAGACATCACGGATAAAGCGGGCAGACTGGTTTGCACCGGGCGCATTAATTGCCAGGTGCTAGGCATGTAATTCTTTCCTCTGTTTACTCCTGATAAAATAAAGATGACGGGCAAATTTCTTTCAGAGAGCCGGTGAGGTCTATTTTTGCCCAAAATCCATTCATGCGTATTATCGGCCGGATCGGGCACCCTAACCTACAAATCACTGTCTTCTCTAATGACGGTCGGTTTCCGGTTCAATTTGAGCTCTCGGGTCTTACCCAGATTTATCGCTTCCGTAAAGGAGATCAGGTAAATGGGTTTGCGGACATTCGTCGTTTGATTGATGCCGATTTTACGACGGCGGTTTTGCGACAGTTTCGGGAAATGCAGAAAACACAGTCTGACTTATTTGACCGCCATGCTCCATCAACGGAGGCAGAAGACCTTAATGACTTGCCTGATTTAATCTGAGTTTAACCAACCATACATGCAAATTACAGCCGCCCAACTGGCAGAGATGATCAACGCCACCGTCGAGGGAGACCCCGATGCCATCATTTCTGCTCCCGCCAAAATCGAAGAAGCGGGCCCTGGCACCATTTCCTTTTTGGCCAACCCGGCCTATGAGAACTACCTGTATTCTACGGGGGCCTCCGCAGTATTGGTTAGCCGTGACTTTGAAGCCAAGCAAGCCGTAACTGCTACTTTGTTGCGGGTGGACGATGTTTATGGCACCGTGGGTCACCTCCTGTCTGTATACGGCAAGGATGAGGCCTCCCTGAGTAATCGTAGTGTTTCGGCACAGGCATACGTGGACGATACGGCCAGTATCGGACAGAATGTAGCCATTGGTCATTTTTCCAGCATCGGTGCTGGTGCAGCCGTTGGAGACGGAACGGTCATTCTTGATCAGGTCTTCATTGGCCCTAACACAAGTATTGGTAAAAACTGCACCTTCTACCCTGGTGTCCGCATTCTGCGGGGATGCGTCGTTGGAGACAATTGCATCCTGCACGCTAATGTTGTTGTGGGCGGTGATGGGTTTGGCTTTTCTCCGGATGCTGCAACCGGAAAGTACACTAAAGTACCTCAAGTGGGCAATGTCATCATCCATAATGAGGTTGAAATCGGAGCCTGCACAACCATCGATCGAGCAACAATGGGCTCCACCGTTATTCGCTCCGGCGTGAAGCTGGACAACCTCATTCAGATCGCACACAACGTCGAAATCGGAGAAAACACCGTGATTGCTGCACTGGCCGGTGTCGCTGGATCTGCGAAGATTGGTCGTAATTGTCGCATTGGCGGTCAGGTTGGCATCGCCGGGCATTGCACGCTGGCAGATGGCACCCAAGTACAGGCACAAGCAGGCGTTATCAACTCCATCAAGGAGCCCGGCGCAGCACTTGGTGGATCTCCGCACATGCATTATCCTGATTATTTAAGGAGTTATGCCGTCTTTAAAAACTTACCCAAAATTGTCGCGGACCTTCGTAAAAAGATTAGCGAAATCTCCACCTGATAGTCATCCCTCCCAAAAAACCTATCTTTGCGCCCGCAAATGAATCCGACCACTCTTCAGAGCCCCCATTGCACATGACTAACCAACGCACCATTGCCAGATCTTTCTCTCTTAACGGAGTAGGGTTGCACTCCGGCGCGCAAGTGAAATTGACCTTCAAACCAGCTCCTGCCGGACACGGTGTCAAGTTTCAACGCATTGATCTGGAGGGACAACCAATTATAAACGTCGACGTCAATCGGGTCGTAAGTACGGATCGTTCCACCACCATCGGCACTAAGGATGCGATGGTCTCCACGGTAGAACACTTGCTCTCCGCCGTTTCAGGCCTGCAGATTGACAACCTTCTTGTTGAGCTGGATGGACGAGAGATTCCCATCCTTGACGGCAGCGCCAGCCCTTTCGTTGCCCCACTACTGGAAGCTGGAGTGGAAGAACAAGACGCTCCACGAAACTATTTCATCGTAGAGGAGCCCATTACCTACCGCGATGAGGAAACAGGATCCGAAATCGTTGCCCTACCCTACGACGGCTTCGAGGTAGTGAGCATGATCGACTTTGACAGTCCCGTTCTCGGTCAGCAATACGCTACCCTGCGGGGCTACGAAGACTACGCCAGTGAGATTGCCCCCTGCCGCACCTTCGTCTTTCTTCATGAATTAGAAGCGCTCTTTGAGCACGACTTGATCAAGGGTGGAGACCTCACCAATGCCATCGTTATTGCTGACCAACTCGTTCCTCAGGAACGTTTGGATAAACTAGCCAAGCGAATGGGTAAAGAAACCGTTGAGGTCACCCAAAAGGGAATTCTCAACACCCTAGATCTTAAGTTCCATAACGAACCCGCCAGACACAAGCTATTGGACGTCATGGGCGACATTAGTCTCCTTGGGGTTCCCATCAGAGGCCGAATCCTGGCGACGAAGCCCGGTCATGGCGCCAATGTGGCCTTCACGAAGTTGTTGAAGAAGGCCTACATGGAGCAGCGTCGACTTAAAGGGCGTCCTCATTACAACCCTAATGACGAACCGGTCTATAATCTGGTAGACATCCAGTCTATAATGCCGCACCGCTACCCTTTCTTATTGATCGATAAGATCATTGAAAAAGGAGAGAACCACATTGTTGGCCTCAAGAACCTAAGCGCTAACGAAGAATTTTTCCAGGGACACTTCCCAGGTAACCCCGTCATGCCAGGCGTACTTCAGATTGAGGCCATGGCGCAGACCGGCGGACTGCTAGTGCTGACCCAACAAGAAGACCCCTACGGCTGGGACACCTACTTTTTGAAGGTGGAAAATGCCAAGTTTAAGAATTTTGTTGTTCCAGGAGACACGGTTCTCTTTAAGATGGAACTCATTGCTCCGGTTCGTCGGGGTATCTGCCAGATGCGAGGCACCGCTTACGTTGGCAATAAAATTGTTTCAGAAGCCGAGTTAGTTGCCCAAATCGTAAAGCGCCCCTAAGTATGTCCATTCACTCATTAAGTGTTGTCCACCCAAATGCCAAAGTTGGCGCAGGTGTCTCGGTTGGTCCTTTCAGCTACATTGAAGACGATGTAGAGATCGGAGAAGGCTCCTATATCGGGCCCAACGTTACCATCTACGCTGGCTCCCGGCTGGGAAAGAACGTCAAAATATTTCCCGGTGCCGTCATTGGCGGAGAACCGCAGGATCTGAAATTTGAAGGAGAGTACACTACCGCCCAGATTGGGGATAACACGACTATCCGGGAGTACGTCACCGTTAACCGCGGTACTGCCTACGCCGGAACAACGATCGTTGGCAAGAACTGCCTGATCATGGCCTACGCTCACGTTGCCCATGATTGTGTTTTGGGCGATAACATCGTTATTGCCAACAACGTCAACCTGGCCGGTCACGTCGTGCTTGATGATTACGTCATCATCGAAGGTCAGGTAGGTGTACAGCAATTTGTACGGATCGGGCAACACAGTTTTATCGCTGGTGGTAGCCTGGTGCGCAAGAGTGTACCTCCCTACGTTCGCGCAGCGCGCGAACCCCTTAGTTACATCGGGGTCAATCGAATTGGCCTGCAGCGTCGTAAGTTCAGTATCAAGCAGATCAATACGATCCACGAGATCTACCGGATTCTGTTCGTCAAGGGGCTCAACATCACCAACGCCGTAACGGAGATCGAGGCATCGGTTCCCGTTTGTCAGGAAAGAGATGATGTTGTTCAGTTCATCTCCGGCACGGAGAAAACCGGGATCATCCGTAGCTTCAACAGCCTCAACGACACCACTCAAGTGTAAACCATGAATCCCGGAGAATCTGTCACCAAAATTCACCTCACATTATCGGGTGTTGGCAAACGCTTCGGTCGTCATTGGATACTACAAGATATTAACGAGGAATTCTCCGGAGGAGATCTGATCGGCATCAAAGGCCGCAATGGGTCGGGCAAATCAACGCTCTTACGAATTCTGTGCGGACAGCTGACCCCCTCCCGTGGTTCTTTGTCCGTGGATATCAACGGAAAAAGCATCTCCACTAACGAGCTGTATCAATACGTCAGTTGGGCCGCTCCTTATCTCGAAATCGTAGAAGAGCTGACCATCAGTGAATTTTTGGCTTTCCATTTCAAGCTCAAAGCGCTGCTGCCCGGCCTGACACTTGCTGAAATTCCTGCACAACTGGGTTTAGATCAGGTTCGTAATCGTAAACTCCAGGACTGCTCCTCCGGCATGCAGCAGCGCGTACTGCTGGGTAGCGCCTTGTACGCCAATACGCCCTTACTGTTATTGGATGAACCGACAATTACCCTCGATGAGGAGGCAATCAGCTGGTTCCACCAGCAACTCAGACGCTTCCGTGGCAACAGATTGGTCTTTGTTGCCAGTAACGAAGTCGCTGATTTACAAGATTGTCAGCGAGTACTATCCCTAAACTCAGCTATTGTACACTCGGGCACTTCAGGTGATTTATGAAACCATAGCCAGCCAATTGTCTAATTCGCTCCGATCCTAACCTGAAGTGCCCGAGCGACCTGCTTCGGCAGAAGGCTGTCTTCTAATTTTTTCACCTCTAGTGACCGAGTCAACTATATTTAGCGGATATTCGCGACTGGCCAATTATCGGCTCCCCACGAATGCAGTTTAATTACTCCGACAAAAACACCCCTTTCGTCCTTAGCCCGGAAAGCCTGGACTGGTACCTTGGTAAGGGCTGGTATCGAATGGGAGCCACTATTTTCACCACCCATTTTCTCTACTTCAAGGATAAGCCATATTCTGCTATCTGGATTCGGATCGATCTTGAGAATTTCAAATTTTCCAAGTCGCAACGCAAATTGATGCGCCGCAACGCCGCGCTGTTCAATACAACCGTTAGCCCCAGAGTTATTGATCAGGAGCGAGACGAGTTGTACAAAATTTACGCCGAAGACTTTGACGGGCGACTTTCTCCTACCATTTCCGATAGTCTGGAAGATTACAACGGAGACACCGTCTTCACCACCTACGAAATCACCGTACGAGAAAAAGTCAGTAATCGCCTAGTCGCTGATAGCTACTTTGATCTGGGCGACTCTACAGCAGCGAGTATCCTCGGTATTTATGATCCCAGCCTAAAGTCTTTTAGTCTCGGGTACTACACCATGCTGCTCGAAATGGAGTACTGCCTGGCGAAGGGCATGCGCTACTATTACCCGGGCTATGTCGTTCCTGGTTATCAACGCTTTGATTATAAACTTCGCCTGGGCCCAAGCCACTATTTCGACGTAAAAACAGATAAATGGCTGCCCTACAATCAAGAAGAGATTGAAAAGAGTGGGCCGGTAGAATCTCAGCTTTCTTTCCTGGTATCGCTCGTAGAAGCACTGAATGCTAAAGGCGCAAAGGCTGAACTCTACACCTACCCCATGTTTGAAGCGGGCTTCTACGATATGTGGCATGAAGGGTATGTTCCTTATCCATACATCCTTCCTTTGGGGCAAGACCCGGAAGGCAATATCGTTATCGTCACCTTTGACCCCCGGGATGAAGAATATCGTTTACTCAGCTGTCAGCACATGGTCGAAAGCCAGATCATGTTTACCCCCGTCATGCCCGCTGAACCGAGGAAAGGAAAATATTTTACGGACCTACTCTCCATAAAAGCCGTTCTTTTTCGTTCCCCTTCTACCGAAACGATGACAAGAGCCTGCGCGGCCATCCTAAATCTGTAACATCAACTTTTCAAATCCAACTTCTATGAGAACCCTCTTCACCCATTCACTCTTGTTTTCTTGTCTCTTGATGGCTTCCTGTGGAAGCAATAATGATACAATTGAGGCAGATGCTCCGCTAGCAGCTCCCATAGCAGCAGCATTTGAGCCAGCTGCAGCAGCCCTTGACAACAGCGAAGGGCCCGCCAAAGTAGGAGGTTTATTGATGCAGCGGTTTTCGGCTGTGAGCGACGCCCAGACGGGTGCCCTGGACATGACAGCCAGCAAGAGCTTCGTAGACCTGGCGGAAAAACTGGCCGCAAAGCATCCTAGCGATACCCTG
>CALIGP010000378.1 GCA_938021455.1 uncultured Lewinella sp.
AGACACTATGAACAACACAAAATATATAACTCTTTGGTCAATTTTTTTTGGCCTTACAGTGGCTGAGAACCCGCTTCTTGTCTGATAATAAGGACCAAGAAGTCATTAGCAATTTTGGGGAGAGATGGTTGGTTTTAGTAGTCACTGGAAGGATACACTAGACTTATAAAGCCAGTTGAGTAATTGATGACACAAAAGTAGGCCCCTAGCTCAAAGCACCTTTGTACGATCCTACTTACCGATGGTACAATCCTATAAATCAAGCCGAAAGCATTGGTTAACCAATTTAGTTGATTAAATTTGTAGACCCATTACAGGCTACTTTTTTGAGTAAAATGCTGTACTTGATGTAGTTGTAAATTACTGAAGGTCAATTTTATGGTGATGAAGTATCGTTTTTCTGATTGGAGTCGGTTGTGGGGGTATATGCCGTATTAGTGCTGAGACTTTTTAGCTGATAATTAGAGTTGTCTCTTATGCCAAATCTCAACGTTAACCATTTTCGCACTCGTCCACTGGATGCTCTGGTAGAGAATCGGACTACCTTCACGATGGAGAATGTGGCCCTGAGTCTCTTTGAAACACATGAGGAGGCAAAAGCCGTCAAGATCCGATGTGATACGCCGGTTTTAGCCAGTATGGTGCAGGGAAGAAAAGTGATGCAACTCGGAGAAAAACCGGCATTTAATTTTTTGCCTGGAGAGTCCATTATGATGCCCTCCCAGGAACACCTCACGATTGACTTTCCGGACGCTCATAAAAATGAACCAACCAAGTGCCTGGCCCTGGAAATTGACCAATCAAAAATTCGGGAAGTTTCAGACCTCTTGAATGAGTGCCATCCCCGATCAGACGGCCGTGATTGGGGGCGTGGAAATAAGAGCTTTTACTTCCGTAACGGCCTGGGCCTAACCCAATTAATACAACGTCTGGTCTTTCTTTGTACCGAAGATCACGCTTCTAAAGATATGTTCGTTGGCCTGTCGGTTCGCGAGTTATTGGTGCGTCTGCTCGAGTCAGAAGCCCGCCACCAGGAGCTACAGGATTCTCAACGGCGTGCCATCAGCCCACCCATTACCGCCGCCGTAGCCTACATCCTTAATCATTTGGAAGAGCGATTGACCGTCGATCAGCTCAGTCAACTGGCCTGCATGAGCTCCTCCGGCTTTTACCGAGCCTTCAAGGGAGAGATGGGGATGTCTCCGATAGAATTTATCAACGAAGAAAGGATTAAACTCGGAGCCAGTTTGTTGCGGCAGGGTGAGCATAATATTCAGGAGATCGCCCTGCTGTGTGGGTTCAACAGCGCCAGCTACTTTACACGGATGTTTAAGCGGAGGTTGGGCGTTAAACCGACGGGTTTTTAGGGGAGTGATCCACTACCTGTCGTGTTTACGAGGGGCTAATAATGAAGCAGCTTTAGCTAAGGCTAAAAACACCTTGCATCAAAAAAACTTCCTTGCACCTGCGTCCGCGCCCCAAACTACTCATCCGCCTCCGTCAATAAGCGAGATTCAATCACAAACCGTAAGCCTAACGGAATTTCCGCTGAGAAGCTGGACCCGCGCCCTTCGGTCACATCGAGCGTCAGGTGAGTATGTTTCCAGTATTCATACTGAAATTTGGACATGTAATACGGGCAGCCATGGATTTCACCGAGTAGCTCATCGTTGTCGTCGATGTAAAATTCTCCTTCCGGAAAGCACATGGGGGAGGAGCCATCGCAACAACCACCACTCTGGTGAAAAATAAGGTCTCCGTGTTCGCTCCGGAGACGGTCAATGACTTCGCGAGCGGCGGGGGTTATATCTACTTTGGGCATGGTCTATTGATCTATGGTTCATAAAAACGCCAGCCGAAGATGTCTCTCCGAGCTGGCGTTGTTGGTTGGTTGCAGGTTGCAAGGTTGCAAGGTGCAGGGCTCAGGTTGCAGGTTTACCCGTCACGCCTGTTACAAGGCAACCTGCACCTGCTGCAACCTGTAACTTGCAACCTACGTCCCCTAAAAGAAGCCCAGCTTATCCTTACTGTAGCTAATCAACATGTTCTTCGTCTGGCGGTAGTGGTCGAGCATCATTTTGTGATTCTCTCGCCCGATACCGGATTTTTTATAGCCTCCGAAGGGAGCGTGCGCAGGGTAATCATGATAGCAGTTAACCCAAACGCGACCGGCCTGCACCTTACGGGCAATGCCGTAAGCCTCGTGCATGTCGCGGGTCCAGAGGCCGGCGCCGAGACCGTAGAGGGTGTCGTTGGCAATTTCGATGGCCTCCGCTTCGTCCTTGAAAGTAGTGATGCACACTACGGGGCCGAAAATTTCTTCCTGGAAGACGCGCATTTTGTTGTTGCCCTTCAGGACGGTTGGCTTGATGTAGTAACCACCGGATAGTTCGTCCACGTAGGCTGCCTCACCGCCGGTGAGCACCTCACAACCTTCTTCTTTGCCGATCTTGATGTACTTCAGGATTTTTTCATACTGATCATTACTGGCCTGGGCGCCCATCATGGTGGAGGGATCGAGTGGGTGGCCCATCTTGATTGCTTCGACGCGCTCAATGAAGCGCTTAACGAAATCGTCGTAGATGGATTCATCGACGAGAATACGGCTCGGGCAGGTGCATACTTCCCCCTGATTTAGGGCGAACATCGCAGCGCCTTCGAGGCACTTGTCGAAGAAGGCATCGTCGGCGTCCATGATGCTCTTCATGAAAATATTGGGGCTCTTGCCACCAAGCTCTAGCGTAACCGGGATGATGTTCTTGCTGGCATACTGCATAATGAGTTGCCCCGTAGTGGTTTCACCGGTGAAAGCGACTTTGCAGATGTCGGGGTGGCTCGCCAGCGGCTTGCCAGCTTCGACGCCGAAGCCATTAACGATGTTGAGTACACCAGCGGGCAGGATGTCCTCAATCATTTCCATCAGAATGAGAATACCGACCGGGGTCTGCTCGGCGGGCTTGAGCACGATGCAATTACCTGCCGCCAGCGCAGGGGCAATCTTCCAGGTAGCCATGAGGATGGGGAAATTCCAGGGAATGATCTGGCCCACTACACCAAGTGGCTCCCAGACGTTCATGGAAACGGTGCTGCTGTTCAACTCGGAGACGCCACCTTCTTCGCCACGGATAACACCGGCGAAGTAGCGGAAGTGGTCTACGGCCAGCGGCATGTCAGCGGCACGGGTTTCGCGGATGGACTTACCGTTGTCCCAGGTTTCCGCGCGAGCGAGTACTTCGAGGTTGTCTTCCATCACCTGAGCAATTTTTAGCAGCAGGTTGCTGCGCTCGGTGGCGGAGGTATTGTTCCAGTGGTCGGCTGCTTTCCAGGCAGCGGCCACCGCTTTGTCGATGTCTTCTTTTGTAGAGCGAGGGATACGCGTGAAGGAATTGCCGTCTACCGGAGAGACATTGTCGAAGTATTCTCCCTTAGTGGGAGCCATCCACTCTCCGCCAATGTAGTTTTCGTATTGGTCTTTGAACCGTGGAGGAGCCAGGGTTGGTGAGACGGTTGTTGCGGTTGTACTCATGATCGAATCAGTTTGGTTTGAATGATAAGCGGAAAGGTTTCCACCTTATTTAAGCCTGTACCAAAGATATTTTCCGCTGGCGCTGAACACTTGTACTATTCCGTCATTCGGTTGAACAATTGACTCAATCAGTTGAAAAGTAGCTGAAAGTCAAAATATTATATGGTTTAAGTCCTTATTATTATGACTACCTTTTGAGAACTTAAAGCGATATGCTACAACTTGTCTCCAAGAACTTACGTACCCGGAAACTGCACACGCTGGTTGAAAACCGTACAACCTTTACGCTCGATTCTGCAGCCCTCAACCTTTTCGAAACGCATCAGCAAGCCGAAGCGGTCCATCTCCGTTTTGACGGTCCGGTACTGGCCAGTATGATCAAAGGCCGAAAAGTAATGCACCTGCGGCAGCGGCCCGGCTTCAATTTTTTACCAGGAGAATCGATCATGCTGCCTAAGGATGAGTTGATGGTCATCGATTTCCCCGACGCCCAGGAAGGCCGCCCAACGAAATGTTTCGCGCTGGAGATCGACCCTGACCTAATCGCTCAGGTAATCGAGGGAATGAATGAGCGGCGTCCACGATCGAATGGTTTCACCTGGGGGCAGGCCGATCAAAACCTCCACTTTGCCAACGATCCCGGCGTCACCCAGCTCATCCAACGGATGGTCTATTTATGCGCGGAAGACCACCCCGCCAAGGATATTTTCTTTGATATGTCCCTCAAGGAGCTGCTCATCCGTCTGTTAGAAATAGAGTCTCGCCAAAACCATCTGCGGGACCCCGAAGGCCTTGCCACAAGCCAGCCCATTACGGCTGCCGTTAGCTACATCCTTCGTCATCTGGATGAGCGTCTGACCATTGGAAGTCTAAGTAAAATGGTCTACATGAGTAAGTCTAGTTTCTTCCGGGCTTTCCGCAATGAGATGGGCATCTCTCCGGTCGACTTCATCAACGGTGAACGGATCAAGATGGCCGTTTGCCTGCTGAAGCGCAACGAACTCAGCATTCGGCAGGTCGCCATGCGCTGCGGTTTTAACAGCGCCAGTTACTTTACGCGGATGTTCAAGAAATATTACGGACTCAGTCCGGCCAGTTTTCAAGAAGAGGGATAAGTAAAATGTATCCTACGGGAAATACCCTCAAGGAGCGGCGGCTTTGGTTACTCGTATGACGTCAAAGTCGAGGATGTATATGATTACGTTGTTTGGGGCGCGGCCGCAGGTGCAAAGGGGGGCTTTAAGAGCAGGGGTTATGCATACCTTTACAATGAGCTGGGAGGGGAAAGAGGTTAAGTGGAAAGAACACTATCTTACTTCTCGTACTTCTCTTGGTCTTTTAAACCAGTTCAATAATGTCTAACTCCGACTCCCCCAAAATCCCCCAGGCCGCCCTCGACCTCTACGACCGTTACGCGCACAACCAGATTGACCGCAGGAAGTTCGTCTCCCAACTATCCATGTATGCCGTGGGTGGACTGACCGTCGCGGGCTTGTTGGAACGGCTGATGCCAGACTACATCAATCGGATACAGATCACCGCGGCTGATCCTCGCCTTGATGCGGACACGGTGGAGTATACTTCTCCGACTACGGGCATAACCATCCGGGGCCTGTTGGCCCGGCCGGTGGAAGCGAAGGAGAAACTTCCGGGTATCATTGTGGTCCACGAAAACCGGGGCCTGAACCCACACATTGAAGACGTTACCCGTCGGGCCGGCCTAGCGAATTTTATCGCCCTGGGCCCCGATGCCCTCACGCCGCTGGGTGGCTACCCCGGCAACGATGATGACGGGCGTACCCTGCAGCGCGAGCGCGACCGGGACGAAATGCTGGAAGACTTCATTGCTGCTTACGAATACTTGCGCCACCATCCGGAGTGTACCGGTCAGGTCGGCGTAGTCGGCTTTTGCTTTGGTGGGTCTATTTCTAATAAAATGGCTGTGCGGTGTCCGGAACTGGGAGCAGCGGTACCCTTTTACGGTGGTCAGGCCGCCACGGAGGACGTGCCTGCCATCCAGGCTCCACTATTGCTGCAATACGCGGAGTTAGACAAGCGCGTTAATGCTGGCTGGCCGGAATACGAAGCAGCCCTAAAGGCGAATAACAAAAAGTATACCGCCCATATGTACCCCGGAGTTAATCACGGTTTTCATAACGATACCACCTCCCGCTACGACGAGGCAGCAGCTAAATTGGCCTGGGAGCGGACGATTACTTTTTTTGAGGAGCATTTGCGGTAGGAGGGCGGGGGGTAGGGCTAACGCATACTCACCACGCAGCAGCTCTGCAGGGATCGGAACTCAGGAGGAGGCTCTAGCCCCACAGCCGAGTACGCTTTAATGCCCTGAAACGGGGAGTTGTCTGATGGCTTCAACGATTTACAGAAGATGGTTGGCATGGCCTGGGAACAAAAGCATTAGGGGGGTGTGGAAGGCCTGTCCAGTCAACTCGCTGGTAAAAGGCGGCACTGGATTTAGTTTTGAGGTAATTGAGAAGCCACTATAACATGAAAGCATCCAACCTACTTTTAGCACTTTGTGCGCTTATACTCTTTTCCTGTAACAGCGATTCCGAACAACCAGCCTCCATGCCGGGCTTAGCGGAAGGTGCCTTCTGGATAGAAGATGGCATTGCCCTCCCGGAAAGCGATTCTTTATTCTATTTGGAGCATCCGTCTCCGCTGTTCAGAAAGGAATTCAGGGCGGACGAAGCCATCAAGTCTGCTTCTCTGAGCATAACCGCTGCGGGGTATTTCAAAGCCACCATCAATGGTAAGGGCATTGAGGAAAATGTGCTTGATCCGGCCTGGACAGATTTCAGCAAACGCATTTACTACACTGAATACGACGTCACTTCTCAGCTTCAGGAGGGTGATAACTGCCTGGGAGTCTCATTGGGCAACGGTTTCTACAACCCGCTACCCATGAAAAAATGGGGGCATAGAAACATGCGGAAGGACCTTGCTGTGGGAAAACCCGTCTTTTTGGCGAAGCTCCGCATCGGCTATGTGAATGGAGACACGGAAGAGATCGTCTCGGACGATTCCTGGAAATATGCTTTGGGGCCAATCCTGAAAAACAGTGTTTACATCGGGGTGGCCTACGATGCCAACCAAGAATTGAGCGGATGGGACAGACCAGGGTTTGATGATCAGGAATGGCAGGAAGCTACGCTAGGTAAGGCGCCTGGCGGGAAACTCGAAAAGGGGTTTTTCCCGCCCGTTGAAATAACCCAGGAAATTACGCCGGTCGATATCTCTTCTCCGGAAGCTGGCGTTTGGATAGTAGACATGGGGGTAAATTTTACCGGGACTTATAAGATCAGACTGTTCGGAGACGCGGGTGACACCATTTCCTTCAAGTTTGGGGAGCGCATTTATGAGAATGGACGCGTAAACCCGATGACGACGGTTGCGGGCCAAATTAAGCGAAAGGGAGTTGGCGGTCCTGGCGCACCAGACATTGCCTGGCAGACGGATAGTTATGTGGTTGGCAATAAAGACGGCCAATGGTTCAGCCCTGACTTCACCTACCACACTTATCGCTACATGGAGATAACGGGCATGAAGGAGAAGCCTCGGGTGGATGACATCCGGGGACTTTTTATGCACACCAATGTGCCTAATGAAAACAGCTTTTCGAGTTCGTCCACTTTATTAAACGCCATTCAGGAGGCTTCAGAAAGGACCTTCCTGGCTAACCTGGTGAGTGTGCAATCAGACTGCCCCGCCAGAGAGAAATTTGGCTACGGGGGAGATTTAAACGCTACGAGTGAGACCTTCATCTACAACTTCGACATGCAATCCTTCTACCGTAAAACCATTTACGATTGGGTGGATGCGATGAAGGATTCCAGTTTCGTGGATACCGCACCATTTACGGGCATAGAATACTGTGGCATTAGTTGGGAATCGGCTTACCTGACCACGCAATACTATTTATATCTCTACTATAATGATACTGATATCATCCATGAGCTCTATGCGCGGAACAAGGAATGGATGGATAAGGCAGCGATGATTCATCCGAAAGGAATGGTCAATGCCGGATTAAGCGACCATGAATCACTGGAGCCCGTTCCGGTACAGCTAACCGGCACTAGCCATTATCTGCAGTGCGCTCGCATTATGAAAATCTTTGCGGGTTTAATGGGGAAAGCAGCGGATGTCAAAAAATATGACGCCTTAGCCGATCAGTTAAAGCAGCAGTTAAAGGCCGAGTTCTGGGATAAGCCATTCACGGGGAAGATCAACCGGCAAACGCTTTTTTCCACCTTGCTCTATCACCAGGTTATCCCCGAGGAGGAAATACCAGTGGCAGTAGACTCGCTGTTCCTAGCCGTTGAAAATGGCCCGTCGGGCCACTTCAATACCGGCATTTTTGGCACTAAGTATGTGCTGGAAACACTCGCCGAATACGGTGGCCCTGATGCCGTTTTTGACATCGTCAACAGTACGGCTTATCCGGGCTGGGGCTTTATGATTGATCAGGGCGCCACGACCATTTGGGAGACCTGGAAGGAGAGTGACAATACCTACTCGAACAACCACCCCATGTTTGGCACAGTCTCCGAATGGTATTACCGTTGGTTGGCGGGCATCCGGCCTGATCCGGAGCATCCCGGCTTTAAGGAGTTCTATATTTCTCCCACTACGCCTGAAGGGCTGGAATCGGTGAACGCCACTTATCATTCGCCCTATGGACCTATTGTCTCTAATTGGGAGAAGACCGTAGTAGGACATACTTATGAAATAACGGTTCCTAAGGGCACAAGGGCCAAGGTGACTTTGTCGGTATCCCCATCACAAACGATAGCCGTTGTTGATGGGCAGGAACTAGACCTATCTGGTAAGATTGATGGGGTGCGAACCGGGCAGTTTTCTTTGAGGGGAGGGGGCTATGTTGTTTCGGTGAGAGAGAATCTTGAATAGGAAAAACATACGCGGAACCATTGCCCAGAGACATAGCAACGGACCAAGGAGTGGTCGAACATCCTTAGCCCTGGGAGGCCCCGGGGGCTAGAGAGAAGTGTTTGTGAGGCGGCGCTCAGCGCCGCAATCCCCAAGCTATTGCATCCTTGCGCGGGGTAAAGCCCGCTGCGCGCGCTTCACCCCGCGCTAAGGATGTTTGACCACTTCGTGGTCGGGTGGGGGAAGAGGGGGATATTGGTAGAGCTACTCCGTAGAAACTTAACTATCTTACTATTCGTTAATTTCAAAGAAAACCAGTAAGAATGGACCTTTTATCAAGAATCACCCAAGATCCACTAGTTATGAGTGGCCGACCAACCATCAGAAAGATGCGATTCACCGTCGTGCAGATGCTTGAGCTTTTAGCTGGAGGGATGTCGACGGAGGAAATTTTGGAAGATTATCCGTTTTTGGAACGGGATGATATCTATGCTTGTCTTCAGTATGCGGTAAGAGCTACGAACACACGTCAGGTAATGTCTTTCGCATGAAATTTATCATTGATACGCAGCTTCCTTTTAAACTGTCTAAGTTTCTAAAGAGTAAAGGCCATGACTGTATCCATACCACAGATACGATTCAGGGACATTTACTTCAAGACTTAGAAATAATCAAGATTGCAGTAGGAAGTGATCGGACAGTTGTCACCAAAGATTCTGATTTTAAAGATAACTATCACTCGCAAGGAGCGCCTCCGAAAGTGTTGTATCTAACTTTTGGGAATATCTCGAACAAGGAGCTGTTAGGGTACTTTGAAACTCACTTGGAGAAGCTTATAGAGTTATTTGATGAAGGGAACGAATTCATTGAGTTCAGTAGGCAAGGAATTTTTGTTGCTA